>CAYSHR010000245.1:0-5943 GCA_964430795.1 uncultured bacterium | reverse complement strand
TATAACAATCTCATCCATCTGCTCAGGAGAGTTGGATACAAAGGACAAATAGATCAAACAGAGGAGTAGAAAAACAAGGAAAATACTCAGGCAATAAAGGGCAATTCTCATTCTAATGCCTTGTTTTAATTGGCGTGAATACTAACCCGTTATTTCTTTCTCTTCCTGGCTGTCCTTGGGGTGTCAAAAGGATTGGCGTAAATCCCCACAGGTCCCAGTTCCTGTTCAATTCTAAGAAGCTGATTATACTTTGCCATACGGTCGGTTCTGCTGGCGCTGCCGGTTTTTATCTGCCCTGTACCGGCTGCCACCACAAGGTCGGAAATTGTCGTGTCTTCGGTTTCTCCTGAGCGGTGGGAAACAACAGCGGTGTAACCGGCGCGGTGAGCCATTTCAATAGCGTCCAGGGTTTCGGTTAAGGTGCCGATCTGGTTAAGCTTGATGAGAATCGAATTGGCGACACCCATATCAATGCCCTTTTGCAGCCTGTCGGTATTTGTAACAAAAAGATCGTCTCCAACAATCTGGACTTTGTCGCCAAGTTTATCTGTAAGTAGCTTCCAGCCCTTCCAATCATCCTCATCAAGTCCATCCTCGATACTGACTATGGGGTATTTCTTTACCCAATCGGTATAAAATTCCACCATCTGAGCGGAGGTACGAGCAGAGTTATCCGACCACCGGAAAATATATTTCCTTCTCCTTTTGTCATAAAATTCACTTGACGCCGGATCCAGGGCAATGGCTATTTCCTTGCCGGGTATATATCCGGCCTTTTTAATGGCCTGGACGATTAGCTTAAGAGCCTCCTCATTGCTTTGCAGGTTGGGCGCGAATCCACCTTCGTCACCCACAGCGGTAGAGTATCCCTTGCTCTTTAAAACTTTTTTTAACGTATGGAAAGTCTCCGTTCCCATACGCAAGCCCTCTGAAAAGGATTTCGCGCCTACGGGCATCACCATAAATTCCTGAAGGTCCACCTTGTTGTCGGCATGAGAGCCGCCGTTGATGATATTCATCATGGGCACAGGCAGATAGTTTCGCTTCGTTCCGCCAATATATTCGAACAAGGAAAGATCCAAAGAATCAGCCGCCGCCTTTGCTACCGCAAGGGAGACCCCCAGTATGGCATTAGCGCCCAGGGCGCCCTTTATCCCTTTTTTCCTCTTCCCCTTGTTCATTGCCTTATCAATGGAAATCAGCAACTCGTCTATCAAGACCTGATCCGTACTATCCAACCCCAAAACCTGTTTGGCTATTATATCATTTACGTTTTTAACAGCCTTTAAAACACCTTTTCCCAAATATCTTTTTTTGTTCCCATCCCGAAGCTCAACAGCCTCGTGAACTCCGGTAGAGGCACCCGAGGGCACCGAGGCTCTGCCAAATCCCGATTCTGTAAAACAATCGACTTCAACTGTCGGATTGCCCCTTGAGTCAAGAATCTCACGGGCGAATAATCCAATTATCATAGTCATATCTCACATCTCCTTTTTAGAATTATTACCTGTTTACATAGAAGCACCATACTATGTTTCAAAAGAGGTAAAATCAAAATAAATTCTACGATTCAAATAGTTTTTCCAAGCAAAAGCTTATATTCCTCTTCTGTTTGCATAGCGATTTTATCCCACGAATAGGTATTCAGAACGTGTTTCATTCCAGCTTTTCCCCTATCCATATCCTTTTCCGGACTCAAGACCATATCCAAAAGTTTTTCCGACAAATCCCTTATGTCACCGGAATTAAAAAAGTTCACATATTGCCTTTCGGCTGTATCGCCAACTTCCCTGCAAGGAGGAATATCCGAAACTAAAGCGGGTATTCCGTAACTCATGGCCTCCAGCAAAGCCACGGGAAGTCCTTCGTGCTCACTTGGCAAAACAAAAACCCTGGCGTTTGAAAAAAGCTCATACAGAGGTTGTCCCTCCAAAAAGCCCGTTGTGATTATCCTGTTATCTTTTTCAATTTTCGCCTTCAATTCACCCATATATTTTTCCGTATGATTAACACCGCCGGCTAAAACAAGCTTACAATCAATATCAAGTTCGGTAAAAGCGTCAACCAAATAATGGACGCCCTTTTCCGGTGAAAACCGGCCGGCCCAGAACAGATAATCCCCGCCCTTTAGTCGCCATTTATCAGTGATTATCTTTGGGGGGAATATTTCGGGCGCGGCGACGCCATTTGGAATATATCGAACTGATTTGTATTTACCTTTATATCTTTCTTCCAATTGGCGGCTTACGACAATGATTCTGTTGGCGAAAAGGAAAGTGGCGTCTTCGGCTCTTTTCAGCATCCATTTAGCGCCGGCGCTCCACTTATCTCTTAAAAAATCCAGCGAATGTACAGTAGCTATTACCGGTTTGCCGAAAAGTCTTGGAATAAAGGATATGGAGGCCGGCCCGATGGCATGGTAATGAATGAGATCAAAATCTGAAAACGAGCCTTTAACTCCTCCGAGGATCGTATGAATAGTGGCGTCAAGATGTTTCGTGTGTATGGTAGGCGCGTAAAGAAGCTTCATACCATTATAATCGCCGATCTTGTCCGTGTAACTTTTTCTGCAGAAAACAGTTACCTCGTGCCCTTGCTTTACAAGGCGGGAACCCAGTTCCTCAACGTGCTTTTCAACACCTCCATGGATACCGGGCAGTCCTTTTAAACCAAGCATGGCTATCTTCATAGCTCATCCATATTATTGGGTTTAACAAGCTTACTCTTAATTATCCATCTTAATGCTTTTATAGGATTCTTCCTCATCCGGGGCGCCACGGTGCAGGTCATCCAGCATTCCATGGAGCAGTTTTGGTATTTGTCGGGACCTCCTTTAACATTAGCTGTAAGTTCCTGGTATGACCCGGACATAAGGTTGCCCACCGGCTCATCCAGAAGGTGACATGGAAAAACATCACCTTTTGGATTTAGAAAGAAAAATTCCGTTAAAGCGGGGCACAAAACCCTTCTTTTTCTCCCCTTCACCTGGTCGATTACACCGTTAGTAAAATATGCCCTGAACCAGTTTTTTGGCGATAGACTTGAAAGTTGCCGCGACATCAATTCAGAGAAACCCTTGACCGCGATTTTTTCATCAGGCGCCTGGTTGTTCTGGTCACCAAAGAATATGGGGGAACTGTGGGCGACAGTCGCGGTAAACTGAATTCCCATTTTTTTCGAAAGACGATAGACATCCATCATCTCTTCCTGATTCTCTCTTATCAAAGTAAACCCGATACCTATATCCTTTATCCCCGACTCTTTTAAATAATGCAGGGACGCCATTGCCTTTTCGTACCCTCCCGCCACTCCTCTGATCTTATCATGGGTTTTGCCGGCGCCATCGATACTTACCCTTACAGCCAACCTTGAATTGATTTTGTATAGTGAGGAAGCAGTGGTTTTGATCCGGTCAGGAAGAAAGCCGTTTGTTGAAATGACCGGGCGAACTTTCCGACATCTCTCAGTCATCACCATCACGATTTTATCCAGGTCTTTTCTTAAAAACGGCTCCCCGCCTGTTATGTTCACATTTCGCAGAGATTTTGGGAGATGGTAATAGAAACTTGGTTCAACTTCAGAATCCGATCCGGTTTTCCACAAATCGCACATGGAGCAACGGGCGTTGCACCTGTATGTTACAGCAATAATCCCTTCGGAAACCGACACATTATTTCCTATCGCGGCTTATCGTCAGAGCCTGAGTCCGGGGAATCGCCGCTATCATTTTCCCGATCTTTCTCCTTGCCCTCTTTTTCAGGTTCGATGATCTGGGAATCGGTGTTATTATCTTTTTCTTCAGTTGGTTCAGTGTTGGCGGGAATGGCATAAGTGCCATGGTCCTTTGTTCCGTTTTTCCGCTTTGCTTTTTCCTCTTTGGTTGCTCCTGTGACGCCTCCGCCAAAGTTGAGTTCCAGTTGCATATAAACCCCAATTGGCGAAAAATCAGGACCTTCAGAATAGTTTTCCCCTTCAATTTCCCATCCGTTTCTGCTGACATTAAATATCCAACCGGCGCTAAGTCCCGGCAGGAACATGCCAAATCCTCCACCATCTCCCTGAGCAAACCTGACCTGGTGATACAAGACCACTCCCAGGTGGCCAATAGCTCCAGATGTGGTCATGGATATCTTGTCATCAAGGGGTCCGGAATTATCTCTGGGATTATATTTTTCCGAATATTGGGAAAGACCAAGCCGGCTGATATCTCCATCCATGATAAGACGCACCGTTGAACCGCCAAGGCCGGCCACCGGAGCGAAAATCCAGCTTCTGTTATTGGTGACAATATATCCGATATCCAGAAATCCATAACTGATGCCAACGTCAACCGACATGTCATTTCCGCTTAAATTATAGCTAACAGCCGATCCCCTGGCGCCAATAAGTATTTTTTCGAATATTATGGCGTGTCCACCACCTCCAAAAGCCGGCAGCACTGTTGGCAAAGTATCCATATCCACGGGCTCAAGATAATCGTTAATTTTTGTCACATCCCAATACAAACCACCAAAATGAAATCCTCCATAACCACCGAATGTAATACTGTCATCACCAAAAGCCAAAGAAGAGGCCAAAAAAATCATAAGAGCAAACAGCACTATTTTCTTCATATTAATCCTCAAAAGACGCCATTTCGGTTTTATATCAAAGTCCATACCAGGCTTTTTTACCAGCCTGTAAAAAATGTTTTATAGCATTTCAATTGTTGAATCAATATATATCGAAAAACAATTCTTGCCCTGCCTGTCCATTTTTGTATGATATCATGCTTTTGAACTTTTATGAGGTATTGTTAATGAGCGACCTGTTACAAATATTAAAAGAGAGAGGTTTTCTCGGTTTTGTGGATGACGAGGATTTCTTTAACGCAATCTCAAAAAAAGCAGCCACCTTTTACATCGGTTATGATCCATCAGGAAAATCTCTTCATGCGGGAAACCTGCTGACTTTAATGGGTTTAGTCCACATTCAAAAGGCCGGCCACCGCCCTGTGGCGCTGGTTGGTGGAGGCACCGGTCTTATTGGGGATCCTTCAGGCAAATCTGAAGAACGCGCTCTCCTTGATGAAGATCGGATAATCTCCAACCAGGAAGCCATCACAAACCAGATCAGCTCTTTTCTCGATAAAAACTGTGGGGAGGGCGTCGCGGTAATTGTTAATAATATTGATTGGATCGGAAAATTAAGTTTCGTTGACTTTCTTCGGGGGGTTGGAAAAAACTTTCGGGTAAACGAAATGGTTCAGAAAGAGTCGGTAAAAAAGAGAATGGAAAGCCGGGAGGGAATCAGCCTTACTGAATTTTGCTACCAGACATTGCAGGCTTATGATTTTGTCGAGTTAAATAAAAGATATGATTGCTCCTTCCAGGCCGGCGGTATGGACCAGTGGGGCAACATCGCCGCCGGTATCGATCTTGTAAGGCGCCTTCGTGGAAAAAAAGTTCATGGTCTCTGCTTCCCTCTTATGACAAAAGCCGATGGTTCGAAATTTGGAAAAACCGAATCAGGAGCCATCTGGCTTGACCCGGAGCTTACTTCGCCATTTAATTTCTATCAATTCTGGGTTCGAACAGATGACAGGGATGTTGTGAAATATCTTAAACTCTTCACTTTCCTGCCCTTGGAAAAGATTGAGAATCTTGAGGATGTTCTGGAAGAATCCCCTGAAAAGAGAGAACCTCACAAAGTTCTGGCTTTTGAGGTTACAAGCATTGTCCACGGCCAAGAGGAAGCTGAAAAAGCCAAAGCCGCGTCTGAACTTATTTACTCAGACAGCTTAAAGGGGGCGACGGACCAGCAGATAACCACCATATTCTCTGATGTCCCATCGACTTCAATTTCAAAAGAGCGATTGGGCAATGGTATTACTCTTGTGGATGTCCTTTCCGAATGCGGCCTCTGTAAATCAAAGGCCGCGGGTAGAGGCCAATTAAAGGGGGG
>CAYSHR010000244.1:3357-5954 GCA_964430795.1 uncultured bacterium | reverse complement strand
AAGGTGGCAGGGTTTGAGATCGGGGGACATGACCCTATTTCTTAACAATGGCCGGCATTGTCAATAATATTAGGGAAATGGGGATCGTGTACCCCGATCTCATATATGAAAATCCGGGTACACGTAACAAGTACATCTCCCCCCTTTTCCCAAAAGCCCCCTTGTAACTGAACGATACAGTTTTGGATGGAGTAAGGGCGACCAATGTTCCATACCGTTAATAATCGTCAAAGCCAAAACTCTTGATATGTTCCCCTGGAAGGGATACCCTGATTTTTTTAAATGAATCTTAACATTTATGGAGATAGTTATGGTTTATCGTTGGGCCGCGTTTTTTATAATCTGCTTAATGTTTTTCGTTACGCCCCTTTTTGCACAGGAAGAAGAGGGCGGGACCAAGGAAAAAGGGAAAAGTCTTTTTACTCCTGAAATGGAAAAAACAATAGAAAATGCGGAAAAGGAATGGCTTGAGCATTTGGAGAATACTCCTGAAATTTTTAAGTTCCAATATCCGGAAAAGGGCAAAGCGAAAACCAGGGAAGATCTACTGAGGATGCATATCTTTGATCTTAGACATAAGTCTGAAAATAACAGAGCATGGTATGAGTACTGGAGGCAGCAGGGTCTTTTTGCCAGGGAATTGTCAAGGCTCTATAATGATGCTGCCGAGAAAGTCAGGGACGACAAAGCTTTTGCCAAGGTAAAAACAAAATATAAAAACAGAAAAGAGGGAATTGACTCCTGGATAAAATTGACAGAAGCCAAGCTGAACAATCAGGATTCCTATCTTGCCGCTATCGAGGTGGAAAAAGAGGCTTATGAAACCAGGATTGACGATATGGCAATGGCAAAAGCCGAACGAGGAAAAGACGTTGACAAGGAGGATGAAAAAGAAGGAAGCAACGGCCTTCTGGTTTCTTCAAAAGACGAGCCCACTCCTTTTCAGAAGCATAAGTCTATTCTGAACGCCCTGACAGGGCAGAGAGACGACAACAAAGCAAAATCGATGGCGGCCAAACATGATGGCGATATGACCAACAAGCTGATTGAAGCCACAAAAATAATGCTAAAAGCCCAAAAAGCGGATGTCAAGTTGGCGGAACTGGAGCTCAATATCGCCTCGACTCAAGCTGTTTTGAAAAACGGGGATGCCCGATGGAGCAAACTCTGGAAATCCATAAAGGAAAAAGTTGAGATAAAAATTGTAAAACTGAAAAGGGTTTATAAGGAGAAAAAAGGAAGCATCGCCAGGCTGAAAGCCGAAAAATCATATTTTCTCTCCATGGTGGAGATAAAGGAAAAAAGGGTCCAATCCATTGTGACTCAAATAGAAAAAGAGAAGGGCAAGTCGGTAAAAGCCCTTTTGGCCACCGCTTTGGATATGGTGGTAAAAAAGGGGGTAATTGTTCTTCTTTATATTATTGGCGCTTATATCATGATGCTGATAATTCACAGGGCAGCCAAAATCATCAGGAAAAAGGTTGATGACGGGGATGACAGCATAATCTCTGATAATGAGCAGAGGGCGGAGACTTTAGTGGCTGTCTTCTCCAGCATCGCCCGTTTCGCGGTGGTGATTATGGCCATACTTCTGCTTCTGGATACGGTTGGGGTCAATATCGGTCCATTAATGGGCGCCTTTGCCATCTTCGGACTGGCCATATCCTTTGGATCACAAAGCCTGATTAAAGACCTTGTCACCGGATTCTTCATTTTACTTGAGAATCAGCTTTCGGTTAACGATGTGGTGACCATTGACGGGATCACCGGCACGGTTGAGAAGATTACATTGAGAAGAGTAGTACTCAGGGACGCCACTGGAACATGCCACTCTATTCCAAACAGCCAGGTCGATAGAGTGTCAAATAAAACCCACGGCTGGGCAAGAGCCATTATTCACATTGGAGTTTCCTACAACGACGACCTTCGCAAGGTTAGAGATGTCTTTAATGAAGTTGGCCAAAAGATGCACGAGGATCCCCAGTGGAAAGACCAGCTAATGGAAGCGCCGGGCTTTGTCGGCGTGACCGAGCTTGGCGACTCGGCAGTGGTAGTAAGGGTATGGGTAAAGACTCTGCCCCACATGCAATGGGGAGTTGAAAGAGAACTCAATCTAAGGCTGAAGCTGGCCGCGGACGCTAACGGAATTGAGATGCCTTTCCCCCAAACGGTGGTTACGCTGAACAAAGAGTAACACGAGTTTACCCGGACGGCTAAAAAGATGCAAAAGCGAATATATTGGGAAAAACCCAAGTCAAAAAAACAGAAGATTATGAGACTGGTCAACATCGCGCTGGTAATCGTACTAGGGGGCGGGGTGGCTGCTGTTTTGGCTACAGTGAGTACATACTGGGCTCTTTCGGTAGACCTTCCAAAGCTTGACACTCTAAATGATTACAAACCCAATATCATCTCCTTTGTATATGACAACAAGAAGAATGTCGTTGGTGAATTCAAATACGAAAACCAGAGAAGAATTCTAATTGGTTATGACCGGATTCCGGAAGTTGTGGTAAAAGCCATAATCTCCTCTGAGGACGCCGAGTTCTGGACACACAAGGGTCTTGATTACACGGGAATGGTGAGAGCTCTTCTGG
>CAYSHR010000244.1:0-3347 GCA_964430795.1 uncultured bacterium | reverse complement strand
AAAGACCATGAAATTTTCCCAGGGCGCTTCAACCATCACCCAGCAGGTGACAAGGAGCCTTCTTCTGTCAAAGGAGAAGAAACTGGTTCGCAAGCTCAAGGAGATGATTCTGGCTCAGAGGATCGAGAAAAAACTGAGCAAGAAGGAGATTCTCACTCTCTATTTGAACGAAATTTATTTTGGCAACGGCGCCTATGGCATTTTAGCGGCGGCTCAAAACTATTTTGACAAAGATGTGACCGAGCTGAACCTGGCCCAGGCCGCGTTACTGGCCGGGCTCCCCCAGGCGCCAAGCAAATATTCTCCTTACTGGAACAGTAAAGCCGCCAAAGTCAGGCAGAAATACGTTCTTAACCAGATGACAGAGGAAGGTTACATCACCGAAAAGCAGGCCCTGGAAGCTCAGAAAACCGATCTCTATCTAAAACCCCAGGAAGATATCAATCTCAAATACGCGCCATATTTTATTGAGCATGTCAGAAAATATGTGATGAAAAAATATGGCACGGAGAAGGTGCTGAAAGAGGGGTTGAAAATCTATACGACTCTGGATGTCAATCTTCAATGGGCCGCGGACAAGGCCGTTGACGCGGGCCTCAGGGAACTTGACAAGCGCCAGGGCTGGCGGGGCGTTGTCAAAACCATTGATGCCTCAAAAAGAGAGAGGTTTATCTCTTTGCTTTCGCGAAAAGTAAATTGGCCTCTAAAAAAGGATGATATAACCCAGGGCCTGGTGGTGAAAGTCGCCAATGATTACGCTATTGTTAATGTAGGGCAAGGCTCGGGCAAGCTTCCAATAAAAGGCACCGGATGGATTAGGTTCTTTAAAAAAGGAAAACGGAGAAAGCCCTTTCGAGTCAAAAGCTTAAAGGATATCCTGGCTGTAAATGATGTGATTGAGGTCAAGGTTGTCACAGCAGGGCAAAGCCCGACTTTTTCTCTTGAGCAGCCGCCCGCCACCCAGGCCGCCCTATTGGCTATGGAGCCCCGCACCAGATATGTTCGGGCTATTGTGGGGGGCAGCGATTTTGTAAAGAGCCCGTTTAACCGGGCCATACAGGCTCGCCGCCAACCCGGTTCAAGCTTCAAGCCGGTGGTTTACGCCGCGGCTATGGACGCGGGCATGACCCCCGCGACAATTATTGACGACACGGCTCTTGTGTTCAAGGATGGCTGGCGTCCTGGAAATTACGATGGCAAATTCAGAGGCCGCCTGACCTTGAGACAGGCGCTGACAAAATCAGTAAACACCGTCACCATCAGGCTTGTTGACAGAATCTCCGCGGACTATGTTTACAGATACGCCCACCGGCTTGGCATAACCGGGCTAAAAGGCGCGGACCTCTCCATGGCTCTTGGAACATACGAAATACCTCCCATCGAGCTTATTAACGCCTATGCCACATTTGCCGGCGGCGGCCTCCTTGCTGATCCGATTTTTATTACAAAGATTGAAACTGCGTCAGGGGAGGTGCTGGAAGAGAAAATATTATCCGTCAATATCGCCACTGTGTCCCCAATGGAAAACGTGCCCGATGTTTCCCAGTGGGGAACAAAACAGGATTTGGAGCAGGGCGCCTACGAAAATTCAACAACAGCCGACCCCATCGCCAAGGAGCAGTTTTATAACGACTTTGGTCTTAAGCTCAGTGATAAGGAAAAGCAGGTAATAGACCCGGTGGACGTGGTTTCAAAGGTATTGCATAAAAACGCGCGAAAAGTGGTTTTCAAGCAGGTGATAAGTCCCCAGACCGCGTACCTGATAACAAGCATACTTCATAGCGTGGCTACAAGGGGCACAGGCGCCAGGTCTAACGCTCTTGGCAAAGTCGTAGCCGGCAAAACCGGCACCACAAATGATTATGTGGACGCCTGGTTTATCGGTTTTTCCCCTGACATATTAGCCGGAGTATGGGTTGGAAACGACAAAGGGAGCCTTCCCATATTAAGAGGGGAATCGGGATCTTCGGCGGCGTTGCCGATCTGGATCAAGTTTATGAAAACAGCTCTAACGGACAAGAACGCCGACTTTAAGATTCCAAAGGGAATTACCGTGGCCAAAATCGATCCCAAAACCGGCCTGCTGGCCAATCCCGGACAGGCCGGCGCTTACAGCGAGTATTTCAAATCAGGAACCGAACCTATCCAATACGCGCCAACGGAAACCGACATCGATCCTGAGGATTTCTTTGAGGCCGATTTGTAGACAGACCAACCCTCACCCGTTTTTCAAGGTTTTTGACTGGGAATGGGCAATAATCACCAGTTTGTCATTCTTCTTTAAAAGCTCGTCGGATGGTGGATTTGTAATGGGCTGGATTTTGCCATCGGCCTCTCGTTCTATGGCAATCAGCGCGCCGTCGGCCTCTTTTTTAATATAGGTCATTCCCTGAATAAATGTTTTGTCAATCAAGGTGGCCGGAACATCCATCTTGTGAAACCGCATTCCGTATCTGACAGTGAAAAGCTCGTGAACCATCTTGATAAGACCTCGGCTGCGTATCGAGGAGGCAATAATATTGCTTGATATCTCATCCCCGATAATCACATCCTCCACGCCGGCCATTTTCATATGATCCACGCTCTGCCTGTTTAAAAGCTCGGCTATGGTGTAAATTTCCGGGTTGATTTTCTCCAAGGTAAGGGCGGTTAAAATTGTTCTGACATCCCTGTCCTGATCCATTCTCTCTACAAGTTTATCCGCCAGTAAAATGGCGAAGTTCGCCCTTTTCGCACCGGCTTCTCTCAGAATATCAACCCGGGTGGGATCGCCCTTAAGAGGGTAAACCTTCTCTTTATCCGCCCCAAGCTCATTGAGAATATCCCGGTCGCCGAATTGCCCTATGGCCACAATAGGGCGGTCCATCATTTTTGGATCGTGCTGAAATTCCCTGATTAGCAATTTAGCCTGGCGATTCCAGCCGCAGATTAAAATATGGTCGCTAAGTTCGCTTATATCCATAGCCTTGGCCTCCATTTCCGATCTTAGGCTTCTTACCATCACCGCGCTGACAAGCCCTGTAAACATGGCAAAAACAATGAGCCCGCCAAGCATAACAAGAACAGTCAATGTTTTTCCGATAAAGGTTTGGGCGGCGCCTCCTATGGATTCTCCGGCGATAAGAGACATGAGGCTCCACCAGACGGATTCGCCAATCTTGTCAAAATCCTTGTTAATACTCTTTTCCGAAATGTGGATCAATACGCCGAAAATCATCACCAGGACAAAGATCACCACAATGATGATAAAAGTTTCACTTCTTCCATCAGCAAAAACGTTCCTGAAGGATTCCATGGACCTGAGCAGAAGCTTTCCCGCCCGGAATATTCTCAAAAGCCTTAATACC
>CAYSHR010000243.1:0-5957 GCA_964430795.1 uncultured bacterium | reverse complement strand
CCGGAAATATAGAGCTTAAAAGAATCATAATTTTGTTTTTTTCCTTTACCCCTTGACAAATCCTTTTATTTAGGCATATTGGTACCTAATTGCTAGATTGGAGCCGGGGTGTCGAAAGCTCTTAAAATTTCTGAAGCGGCCTCTTTGGCCATGCACACTATGGCCTGGCTTTCTTCACGGCCCGACAAAAAATCGTCCGTAAGGGAGATCGCCGAGAGTCTGGAAGCTTCGCCAAACCACCTGTCAAAGGTGATGCAGAGACTTGTCAAGGCAGGGTTGGTCAGCTCCACCAGGGGTCCAAAAGGCGGTTTTGTCTTAAACAGAGACCCGGAATCAGTTACCTTGCTGGAGGTTTATGAAGTTATCGACGGTCCTCTGGAAACCACCAAGTGCATTTTTGACCACCCTGTTTGCAAAGGCGCCCAGTGCATTTTTGAAAATCACCTGGATATATTTACAAGACAGCTAAAGGATTATCTTGCCGATAGGCGGCTTAGCGATTTAAACAATTTTTTAAGTTAGGAAAAAAGATGCAGAGAGAAATTATCAGAATTGACCAGGAGCTTTGTGATGGTTGCGGAGAATGTATAGACGCCTGTGCTGAGGGGGCAATCGCCCTTGTGGACGGCAAAGCAAAGCTGGTGAGTGACGTTTACTGTGATGGCCTTGGCGCTTGCATTGGCGACTGCCCTACTGGTGCTTTGACCATTGAAACCCGTAATGCGGACGCTTTTGACGAAAAAGCGGTGGAAACTCACCTGGGGCGTTTGGAGATGGTTAAAAACTCCAAAATGGAAGAGTCCGCGGCGTGCGCCTGCCCTGGATCGGCCATGAGAATGATGAACCGTGAGTCTGAATCCTCTGATGAATCCCTTCCTGTCAATCTTCGCTCCGAGCTTGGATCCTGGCCTGTGCAACTTATGCTCGTGCCGCCTCAGGCGCCATTTCTAAAAGGCGCGGACATTCTCCTGTGCGCGGACTGCGTTCCTTTTGCCATGCCTGGTTTTCACTCAAGATATTTAAAGGGCAAAGCTCTGCTGGTAGGTTGTCCAAAACTCGATGACCTGCCCTATTATCAAGAAAAACTGAACGAAATTTTCGCATTGGCAAAGCCAAAATCAGTTACTGTTTTAAAGATGGAAGTGCCCTGCTGCACCGGCATATCTCACATAGCTATTGAGGCAAGAAATAAGGCGAATATTAATATTCCGATGGAGATTCAGACCATAGGCATCAGGGGTGATATTTTATCAATAGAGAAATCGGAAGGGACAGTTAATCAAGCTCAGGGAGGTATGTAATGCCTCGTTGCCCGGGTCAGGATTTCAGAAAATTGTCCATCAGCTTCCACCCATGCCCCAAATGTCAAAAGCCCGTGGAGTTTTTCTCAGACGAGTTGCGGGCAAGGTGCGGCCATTGTAAAACCATGGTCTATAAAGACCAGGCGCCTAGTTGCATTCAATGGTGCCAGTCCGCCAAGGAATGTCTGGGAACTCAGATGTATGACATGATTATGGGTCAGATGAAAGAGAAACAAAAACTGGAGGAGAAGGATAAAGCCGGGGAAACTCAATAGAATGGATGAAAAAGCCATAAAGAAAAACATGCAAATTATGAATCGCTTTACCCAGGTGTACTGTAATGCCCACCATGGGACAAAAAAAGGAACTCTTTGTAAAGAATGTGCTGATCTTTTAAAATACGCTGAAAGGAAATTGGAACTATGCCCTTTACATCCAAAACCGAAATGCAAGGATTGCAAGACTCACTGTTATAAGCCCGATAGCAGGGCGAAGGTGAGGGAGATAATGAAATATTCCGGCATTTATTTTGTAAAAAGGGGTCGGATCGACTGGGCGATAAAGTATTTTTTATAAACATAAATTTATTTACCTACTGGAGTTACTTATATGGATATGTTCTGTTATCAGTGCGAGCAGACGGCAAAGGGAACCGGATGCGTAAAAAAGGGCGTGTGTGGAAAAGACCCTGAAACAGCGGCTTTGCAGGACTTGCTGATTCACGGAATAAAAGGAATTTCCCTTTACGCCAATCAGGGCAGAAAAAACAGCAAAAAGGACGCCGGCGTTGATCGTTTTGTTATCGAAGCCCTTTTCACCACTGTCACCAATGTCAACTTCGATCCCGACAGGCTCCACGCCCTTTTAATCCAGGCTGTGGATGTTAACAAGAAGGCAAAAGACCTTTGTGATAAATCAGGCGCCGGGTTAAATGAATTTATTAACTGGGACAAAAACGCCACAATAGATGATCTTCTTGGCAAATGGGGGCAGGTCTCCATTCTTTTGAGAAAAGAAACCCTTGGTGAAGACGCGGCCGGCCTTGTGGAGCTACTGGTTTACGGCCTTAAAGGGCTGGCCGCATACGCGGATCACGCCTTTATTCTCGGACAAGAGGATGACGCGGTCTATGCCTTTGTTCATCAAGCACTGGCTTTTTTGGCCAAAGGCGAGTTTACCAGCGATGACCTTGTGGCCATGAACCTTGAATGCGGTAAAGTCAACATCAGGGTTATGGAGCTTCTTGACTGGGCGAATACAGGAACTTTTGGCCACCCGGAACCTACAAATGTCAGAGTGGCGCCTGTAAAAGGTAAAGCCATTCTGGTCTCGGGTCATGACCTTCTTGATCTTGAGCAACTTTTGAAACAGACAGAAGGCAAAGGCATAAATATTTATACTCATGGTGAAATGCTCCCTGCCCTTGCCTACCCTGAACTAAAGAAATACCCTCACCTGGCTGGAAATTATGGCGGCGCCTGGCAAGATCAAAAGAAGGAGTTCGACCCTTTCCCCGGGGCGATTTTAATGACGACAAACTGTATTCAAAAACCGAAGGAAACCTACAAAGCACGAATTTTCACTACAGGGCTGGTGGCGTGGCCAGGAGTGACTCACATAGCTGATAAGGATTTTTCACCGGTCATTGACGCGGCTCTTGCCGCTGACGGTTTTACCGAGGACGGCGCCGACAAGACCATCACTATCGGTTTTGCCCGTAACACCGTTCTTGGCGTAGCGGATAGAATTATCGCCGCCGTCAACGCCGGAGCGGTAAAGCATTTCTTCCTTATCGGAGGATGTGACGGCGCCAAAAGCGGGCGTAATTATTACACCGACTTCGCCAGGTCGGCTCCCGCGGACAGCATTATTCTTACTCTGGCGTGCGGTAAATACCGCTTTAACAAAGTGGACTTTGGCGATATTGGGGGAATTCCCAGACTGTTGGATGTCGGACAATGCAACGATGCCTACTCCGCGATTCAGATTGCCCTGGCTTTGGCAAAGGCTTTTGATACAGACGTTAACGGTCTTCCCCTATCCTTTGTTCTGTCTTGGTACGAGCAGAAAGCGGTTGTAATCCTTCTTTCATTGTTGCATCTGGGAATCAAAAACATTCGCCTGGGACCATCTCTGCCGGCATTTATTACTCCCCCGGTGTTAAAGGTTCTGGTTGAGAACTTCAATATCGCGCCAACAACCACAGTGGAAAAGGATATGAAAGAGATGTTGGGATAAAATATTCCTGTTGATCACGGAAAGAAGTTATGTATGAGACTGTAATCGGTATAGCCATAGAATCCTGGAATGTAATGGAAGAAATGGCGCCCTATATCATTTTCGGATTCGGCTTTGCGGGTCTTCTCTCCGTATTCATTTCCCAAAAGACAGTTGAGCGCCATTTGGGAGGCAACAAGCTTCTCCCAATAATCAAATCCGCTCTTTTTGGAATCCCCCTGCCCCTCTGTTCCTGCGGTGTCATTCCCGTTGCCGCGTCCCTTCGCAGAAACGGCGCGAGTCGGGGCGCCACCACTTCATTCCTCATTTCCACGCCTCAGACCGGCGTTGACAGCATTATGGTGACTCTTGGATTGCTCGGGCCGGTATTCGCGGTTTTCAGACCTGTAGCCGCCTTTATTAATGGCCTTATTGGCGGCATCCTTGTAAAAATATTCGGTAATGATGATGATATAAAGACCAATGAAAATATTACATGCGCCAATGGTTGCGGTGTGGATGAGAAGCCAAAGGGCAATAAGCTATTTCAGGCATTTCATTATGGATTTATATCTCTGCCTCAAGATATATCAAAAGCCCTCCTTATCGGTTTGATCGTAGCGGGAGGAATCTCGGCGTTGATTCCACCGGAATTTCTTCTGCCCTTTCTTGGCACGGGAATCGGCGCCATGATCGTAATGATGCTCCTGGGGATTCCCGTATACGTCTGCGCCACAGCCTCGGTTCCGATAGCCGCTGCATTAATCGCGAAAGGCGTTTCCCCCGGCGCGGCCCTTGTGTTCCTGATGACCGGACCGGCCACAAACGCGGCGGCGATAGCCACTGTCTGGAAAATTCTGGGCAGACGCACAGCGATTATCTACCTTGCCTCTGTGGCGTTAACAGCATTGTGGTCGGGCATACTTCTCGATTTTGTTTTCAATTATTCGGGAACCACCGCCACCTCTTCCATGCCATGGATGCTTCCGGGAATAGTAAAAACCTTAAGCGCTTTTGCCCTACTGGCCATTCTCGGTTACGCCATAATCAGCCCCCATATGAAGAAAGATTCCCATCTATTGAAGGAGGCCGGCATGGATGAAACAATGACCTTGAAAATTAAAGGTATGACCTGTAACCACTGCGTGGCAAACGTTACCCGTGTTCTTAAAGAAGGAAAAGGGGTTGAATGGGTGGATGTGGATTTAAAAAAAGGGCATGCTGTAATTTCCGGAAAGGATTTTGATCTCGCGGCTCTTGGAAAAGCCGTTACTGAACTTGGTTATAAAATCGAGGAGAATCGAGAGTAATGCTCCATGCTTATTTTATCATCTCCTTTTTCTCCTTCATGTCATCAGGAACTCTTTTCGGAATTTGAACAGTGAAGTGGGCGCCCTTGCCTGGTTCAGACTCAACAACAATAATCCCGCCATGCTGCTGGGCGATCTTATTGGCGATGAAAAGTCCAAGCCCTGTGCCTTCGGCGCCCTTTGAGGAGAAGAAAAGACTGAAAAGCCTCTCCCTGGTCTCTTGATCCATCCCAATGCCATTATCGGAAATTTCAAAAAGAACGTGGTCCTGGGTGGTCTTTAACGCGACTTTGATAAAATGATCACTCTTCTTCTTGTCGGTACGGCAGGCGTCAATGGAGTTCTCAAGAATGTTTACAAGCATGGAATGGAGGGCTCTGGGGTCCGCCTCAAAATTTTCACATTCCTTCTCAAAATTTCTTTGAAAATCAATTTTCATCTCAAGAGCTTTATTCTCAAGAATATCGCAAACTTCAGTTATAAGCTTATGAGGATCCGTCTCCTCCCAATTGGGTTCCCTGTCTTTGGCGTAATAAAGCATGTCAAGAACCATGGAACGAATCCGTGAGACATTGCGCTGGATCATGTCCCACCCCTTTTTTATTCGGCCCATATTATCTTTTTTGAATCCTGAGTTCATTACATAGATGCCGCCGTCAAGGCCGGTAAGCACGCCTTTTATTCCATGGCTTATTGATCCGACAAGGAGCCCTAAGGACTGGAGTTGGTCCTGCAACTGCCTTACCTTGGTAATATTTGAGGAGAGCTCCATGACATATTCAACATCGCCGTCATCATTTACAATAGGGGTGGAATGGACAAGGACGTTGATTTTTTTTCCTTTGATGTTGGTGACCACTTCCTCCCTGACGTGCTCCTGCCCATCCTTAAATGTGGCCAGTACAGGGCATACCATGCAGGGCTCATCCCGGTGCTTGTATGTGCTGAAACAATACTCTCCTTTATGTCCGCCGAAATCCTCTCTGAAGTGATGGTTCATATCGACAATCTCAAGATCACGATTTTGAATGGAGACATAGCAGGGGACCTTGTCAAAGAGATTGCTGTATCTCTTTTCACTCTGGACAAGCTCATCTTTCAATTTTACTATTTCCGTAATATCGGTGTA
>CAYSHR010000242.1:0-5966 GCA_964430795.1 uncultured bacterium | reverse complement strand
GCCGTGAACCTGTCAACTCTGATTAACAAACTGTTGAAAAAGCCCTCGGAGTAAGCCTGGCGAACCTTCTTTTTTGGCACAGGGAGAAGAGTGAGAATAATGGCCCCAATGGTCATGGCGACAAAAAAAGCGGACATTAGCCCAATGGCCGCGAAAAGACCGAAATCCTTGACCTGAGTTACATCCGAAACCATTAAGGAACCAAATCCCACAGCGGTGGTGGTGCTTGTAAGGAAACAGGGCGGGAGCATATGCACCACTGTAGATCGCACTAGTTCTTTTCGATCTTTGATAAACTGACTCAGTTCATAGTATCTGGCAATAATGTGGATAACATCGGATATGGCGATTACAGCTATTAATACCGGAAGCATGGTGGAAATCATTGTAATGGCTTTACCCATGGCAAAGAAAATCGCGAGGGTATATGCAACAGCCAAAGCGATGACTACCTGGGGAATAAATAAGCCCCTTAAGGTACCAAAAACCAGAAAAATTAGAATCAGAACCAGCAGAGGCATAAGCCAGATATAGTCAAAAAGATCATCCTCCATCGCCTCAATGGAGTCCTGGCCGAATACGGAAACCCCTGTAAAATAGACCTTAACCCCTTTGGGAGGCGGGTGGTTTTTCCGCTCCAAGATACCTCTTATGGTTTTTACTATCTTAAAACGAAAAGTGGCGTCGTCCTTGAGAATGGGGAGTTTCATATTTATGGCGCAAGCTCCACCATCCTTTGAAACAAGAGAATTGACCCAAAACCTGTTTTTCAGCGCCCTTTCTTTTATTCGAGAAATCTCTTTTGGATTTGCCGGAACGCCTTCTTTTGGAATCAGGGGCTGGACAATAATTTCATCATTTTCCCCTCGAATTTCCAGCGCGTTAGCCAGTGAGAGAACATCCTGGATATGCTCTATCTTCTCTATTTTCTTTGTGAGATATTCCAGGTAACTTAAAGTCTCATAAGTAAAAATATCCTCAGATTCCAAACCGATGACAAGAAGTTCAAATCCTCCGAAAACCTCCATAAACTGATTCATGAACACGATATTGGGATCACCAGGGGGCAGGTCGTCCTTTAAAGATTGGGCAAATCGCGAATCGGTAATGATTACCTTAATAGAAATCGCCAGCAAGACTACAAGAAATCCCAATATCCAAAATCGCCTATTGATAATGAAATCTGCCACCCTTGGAATGGAGGAAGAAATTCTGGAGTCAAGATGTCTTAGGATTTTTTTCACCTTTGTCATGCCTTGCCGCTAATTCAGATTTGCTTTTTCATTTCCAAAAGATTGTTCAACCGATTTATAACAGACAACAATTAGTAATAAAATTAATTTTTAACGCCATATTCATCTCGCGATCTTGACTTGGGATAAAAAAGAATTATTTTGTACGGATCATACAAACATCTTTTTTCAGGAGAAAAACAAAATGGCGGAAAAAAATTTGTTGAGCGCGGCAAAAATCGCAAAAGCCCTTAACGTATCCCCAACCCTGGTGAAAAATTTCATCAACAACAACAAGATCAAACCGGAACTGAAGAGAGGCAATTGCGTTTATTATGGGGAAAAGAGTGTTAAATTGATGGAGAAGGAGTTTTTTCTCTCCACAGGAAATATCGCCAAGACCTTTGACCTGTCGCCGTCAAAAGTAAAGAACTTTATCAAGGTGAATAACATTGAACCGGACCGGAAAAAGGGCAACTGCACCTATTTTGGACCAAAATCCGTGGCGGCTATTAAAAAAGGCGTGAAGTAGAAAAAGCAGAAGGTCAATATCCGAATTCAGCAAGAGCTTTTTCGATCTGTTCCGGTGTTACAGGCGCCAGATTATTTTTTGCCAGATATCTCGCGATCCTTATGGCGATAATGGCGTACCCTTTCTCATTTGGATGATGACAAGGGGCCATCAGGTCCATTCTTGTAAATAAAATCGGCAGCCCAAACTCAAGATTGAGAATATAGGGAATGCCCTTCTCTTTGCTCAAATCTTTCATGGTCTGGTGAGCCACCGAAACATTTATAGCATACCCTACCGAGACAAATTTTGCGCCCTTGTCTGTGGCAATCTGGTTTGCTTTAATCAAATCGTCTCTGATCCAGTTATAAAGAAATCTTTCATCATCCTTTATCACGTCATGAAAAAGGTCCCGATTAAAAACCTCCTCATTTGAAAGAATTTTTTTTATCCTCGCGAATGTGACCTGACCAAGGCGATATGTTCTTACATTCCTGAACAGGTATGCCCATTGAAGCCTGGGTTTCTGGTTTCTAAGCTCCTTCGGCAGGAAAGTAGCGGCTGTCAGATTGTGATTATTGTTGGTTCCCGCACACATCAAAACAAGGTTTGGCGGATATTCATCTTTAAAAAACTCGACAACTTTTAAAAGAGCCTGGCTGCTGTTGTATCCGGCAACCCCCTCATTGAAAATTACCCACCCAATATCAGGATTGGCTTTCTCAAGAATTCTAAGCAACTGGTTTGGATATGAAAATCCATCTTCCGCGCCTACCCCTTCGGTATGGCTGTCTCCAACCGCAAGTATTAGGAAGTTTTCCGGCGCGTCGTATTTGATTTTTTCGTATGGCGAAATTACCGGAGGGGTTCCCAAAAGGGCGCCAAGTCTTAGAAAAACTTCCAATATGGCAAAGGCTACAACTACAGAGAATACCAGTGCAAAAAATCTAAAAGACCGAAGCTTGATTTTACTTAATTCCATCTTTGACATAGGGGAGAGTTTAACATTAGAAATCGATCCCGGTAAATCAATTTCATCTTTTTATTGTTGATTTTAGGCAATGCTGAAAAGCCGTTTTTCTAAATCTCCAAATTTGCCCCACACTCACGCCATCCCTCGTAGAGGCACGGCATGCAGTGCCCCTACAAAAAAACATCCTTATCTTGGCGCCATTGGGAACATGACCGCATTTCCCCAAAGCCCCCTTGTAACTGAACGATTACTTTGCCCGATTCTCACCACTTTAAAAATTGGTGTAATTATGTTAAAGAAGGAAAGGTATAATATTTACATAGTAATCAATTTCGCTTTCTTTTTTTATGGCGCCCTGATTTGCAAAGGGATTCTCTTGTGAGTTCTCTCGGTTTACATTTCCTGGTTGATCTTCATGGAGTCGCCCCTTCATTGCTAAATGACATTGAGGTTCTTAATGAGGTCCTGGTTAACGCGATAAAAACCGGCGGCGCCACAGTTGTTGACTCAAAATTCAACAAGTTTGAGCCTCAGGGGGTAAGCGGAGTGGTGATAATCGCCGAAAGCCATGTAACCTGCCACACATGGCCGGAAATTGAGTTTGCGGCGGTGGACGTATTTACCTGCGGAGATCCAAAGATTGGGCAGTCGGTCTGCCGGGAAATAATAGCAGCCTTGTCGCCGGTAAACCATAACATCAAACAGATCAAAAGAGGCGTAACAGGTGAGTTATAAGACCGTTTCATGCCCTTCTTGCGGCGCGCCAAAAGATATCCTCAATCCGGGCATTATCATGTACTCCTGTGAGTACTGCGGAAACGCGGTTTACTGGGATAAGGAGAAGGTAAAGGACGCGGGCAAAAAATCCCATCTGCCACAGGGTTTCACACGACTTTACACCGGCGCGTCCGGGTCATTATTTCATAAACGGTTTTTAGTGGCCGGGCGCGCCCGTTATTCCTTTGGAAAAGGTTTCTGGGACGAATGGTATCTTGAAATGGAAAAGGGAGATTTTCAGTGGCTCACAGAAGATAACCACGAATTGGCTGTTCAGAAGAAAATCAACGACGCGAAATTAATGCCCTTCGGAAATTACCAACCAGGCATGAGCGTAAATATTAACGGCAAACAGTTTCACGTTCAGGAGGTCGGCCAGGCAAAATGTCTCGGTCTGGAAGGTGAGCTTCCGAAAATTCTGGAACCGGATGAAAGTTATAATTACGTTGACGCCTCCTCAAATGACGGAAAGTATATTTTAAGCATCGAGTATGATGACGATGAGCCTTCAGCATACCTTGGCAACTGGCTGAATTTTTCCTCCTTGAAACTCGATGACGAGGGAAGTCAATGGTAAGCCCTATGAATACGAAACGATTTGGATTAAATAAAGGGCGGCCAAGACCCAAATATAATCCCCTGGACATCCATTGCCCGAAATGCGGGGCCGGCTTGGAGATAAAAAACGAGGCATCGGAACTTGTGATCTGTGATTACTGTTCCTCCCAGCTTGAGTTATCAGGAGAGCAACTGAAGGTATTGGGGAAAGGTCCTTCCAGAAAATGGGACTTCCCGCTTGGTCTTGGGGATAGGTTCAAGCATAAGGGAGTAGAGTTTGAAGTAATCGCCAGAATGGCTTTTATTGAGGACAATGATCCTCAATACACTACACGGGAATATCTTCTTTACAACCCGAGAAAAGGAACACTCTGGCTTGATGAATATGAGGGGCGCTATTCCCTATCCTGGGCGGTGCATGTAAAACCTGAATCTCACCCATTCACATCAACCAGAGGGGAGATACTTGAGACCTTTGACAGGAGAAAGTGGGTTTGCGAAGAGACTGGAACATATCAGCTCGCTTATGTTGACGGCGCCCTGCCATGGTTGGCCAAGGTTGGTGATGAAATATTATATGCCGAGTTCTCCGAGAAAAACGGCTCGGGCATGCTCTTTGACGCCCAGGCTCAGGGAGGAGAAATCGAGTATTGTTATGGGCAGAAACTCTCTGTGGAGATGGTTAGAAGAGCCACCGGCAAGGACGACTTGATCAGAGATGTCCCGGATCAGATGGATGCCGCCCAGACTAGAGCCTGGTTTATGAAAATCATCGCCATAATTGTGGCCGCTCTGATTATCAACGGGGTTGGAATGGTGATCTGCCTGGGAAAGGGCGACCAGGTGTTAAATGAGAGTCTATCTTCCGGGCAGATTACCAATGAAAAAATGACAAGCCCCTTCAATGTGGCTTCTGATGGTAATGTCATAAAGATAAAGGTGGCTGCCCTCAATCTTAGAAACGCGTGGATGGCTATTAATCTGGCTATTATTGAAGGGGATGACAAAGTTCTTCATGTATATGAACAGGATGTGGAATATTATCACGGCGTTGAAGGAGGCGAGAGTTGGAGCGAGGGCTCGGAAAACTCCACCGCTTATTTCAAGATACCAAAAAAAGGGCAATACAGAATTCTCGTTAGCGCCAGAAGCGCCCATGGAAACGCCACTTCAGCTACAAGCGCCCTTCATGGATTGACGATCTCGGTTTATGATGGGGCTATGGTGCCCTTCCACTTTATCTTTGCCATGATCGCCACGGCAGTTATTGGGGGGCTGATGATTTACTGGTTTGTTTCCTGGAAAAAGGGGGATGAAGAGGACTAATGAGTTATGTTTAAGAAAAAGCTTGGAATAGTAATAATAATCGGCATTTTAGGGCTAACCGTCTATTCAGTGGGCGCCACGACCTTAAAGTTGGGAGCTTCCTCGGTTGACACGCCAAAAGGAATAAGCCTCCGGGCTGACAGCAGAACCCCTAGAGGGTATGGATTTTTCCTGTGGCATTCCCGTTCCCATAGAGGCGGCGGCCCCGCCTATGGCAAGTAATTTAGAAATGGAGGATATATGTTCGATTTAGTTCACCTTTACCAGTTCTTCTGGACAATTATTTACGTTGTTCTTGGAGTTGTAATATTCGGATTGGCCTTTTGGGGCGTTACTATGGTCTGCCCATTTTCCGTGCGAAAGGAAATCGAGGAAGACCAGAATACATCCCTTGGCATTATCATCGGCTCTGTAATTATCGGTCTGGCCATAATTATCGCCGCGGCAATCACATAGACTCCTCTTTTACAGGCGGAAAAATAGCTTGAAAAAAAGAGTTGTTCTACTTGGTTCGGTATTTACTGTCGCCGCCTGCGGCCTTGTTTATGAATTGGTGGCCGGCGCCATTTCCAGCTATCTTCTTGGCGAC
>CAYSHR010000241.1:0-5973 GCA_964430795.1 uncultured bacterium | reverse complement strand
CAGTGGCGGTGGTTTTTGTTCCCGAAAGCGGAGATGTTGTTCAGACCATGAAGGCCGGGCTTACGGAAATCGCTGATATTTTTATTGTCAACAAGGCTGATCGAGATGGCGCCGACTCCATGGAGCGAGAGCTTAAGCAGATGGTGGATTTCTACCATGACAGGCAATGGGTGATCCCGGTGATAAAAACCATCGCCATAAAGGACGAAGGTCTTGATGAGCTTTTTATAATCATTGATAAACATAAAAGCTTCCTCTCCACGGCTAAAATAGATTCAAAAGCCGCCGGGCGAATGAGACTGAACAGATTGGCTGAAGTATTATCCGGTCAAATCAGCGATATGCTCATTGGGGACGATGATGTTAATGAAAAGCTCAGAGATATAAAGAAAGAAGTTATCGCGGGAAACCTCAATCCATATTCCGCGACCGAAAAAATCCTGGCGGATCTGAAAATTCCAGAGGCGCCGGCCAAAATAAAAAGGAATGAAAGTGATTAAAAAGTTAATTGGAAAATCCAGGATATTTTTTACATGGACTCTATTGGTAGCCGCCGTGTTGTTTTTGTGCGGATGCCCTGAAGCTGAAGTTGAGAAAGACCAAGAAAATCCCGATATCAACGGACCACAGGCCGTGATAGGTTTTTCCGCCAGGGCTTTTTCGGACAGAGTGGAGCTCAATTGGAAAATTCCCACAAAGAAGGAATCGAAAATCAACCATGATATTCAAGGTGTTTTGATTGTTCGTTCCATTGAGGAGCAACCCCTGGCTTTGCCCTACAGAGGGCAGAAGTTTGAGGTCGGTGATCTTGTTGGAAGAGGCGAGGTTGTCTATATGGGTGGAGATGAGGGATTTGTTGACGAAGGCATTGAAAAGGGCGTTGTCTACTATTATGAAGCATTTACTTTTGACGAGATTCCAAACTACAGCGAGTCACAGATACTGAACTCAACTCCAGGCTCCATGATCCACGGTCGATTTGGTCACTCGCAGACCCTCCTTGACGATGGTCGGGTTCTTATTGCCGGGGGGATCGGATTTGAAGGTCCTCTTGACAATGGGGAGATATTTGACCCGGAAACAAATACCTTTACAGAAATAGTTTCTGAAATGAGAAAGACCAGGTTTGACCATTCAGCCACATTGTTAAATGATGGGCGGGTGCTTATCGCCGGAGGATACGAAGAAGGATTTCTTGACACACTGATGACCGGGGAAATATTTGATCCCTCTTCAGAGGAATTTACTTTTCTTGAGGATAGAATGAGTCTGGGCAGGGCGACGCATACCGCTACTTTGCTATCGGATGGAACGGTTTTTATCGCCGGCGGCACAGATGGCTATAATGGATATGACAGCGGCGAGATATTTGACCCCGAGACTCTCTCCTTTTCTGAAATCGAAGACAAAATGCCAAGGAGCCGATTTGCTCATTCGGCCAACCTTGTTTTTATCGATGGTGATCAATACGTAATGCTAGCCGGCGGCTTTGACGGTTTTGAGACTTTACCTTTCGCGGTTTTTTATAATCCCAATCTCAATATCTTCTCATCTGTTACAGATGATCAGGAGAGTGAAACGCCAATGATTGCCGGAAGGCTTTCTCATTCGGGGACAACCCAGCTTGACGGAACGGTTTTGATAGCCGGTGGTTTTGTGGGAACGGTGGAAGCCGGGGACCCGACTTCAAGTTGTGAGATATTCGATCCCGAGGGCAGCGCCCCCTTTGTCTCCACCGGTGCCTTGAATTTTCCAAGATCAGGGCATGGACACGTTGCTCTTGACGATGGAAGAACATTGGTGATAGGCGGTATTAATCCCTCCCTGGAAATTCTTCCTTCAGGGGAAATTTATGATCCTTCCACCCAAACCTGGTCTGTTATAGGCGACCTTCACTTTAGCAGGACTGTTCCAAAGGCCACTCTTTTGCCCAACGGCAATGTCCTTATCGCTGGTGGAAACGATTCCGCCATTATTTTTGATCCTATGCCTGTTTCGGTCGCTGAGATATTTGACTTCTCCACAGGTGAATTTTCCGTAATCGGTCAAGAGGATTGATGGCGCCCCGGCTGATTATTATTTGTGGCGCCACAGCTACCGGAAAAACCGACTGCGCCATTAAAATAGCTAAAAGAATTGATGGTGAGATAATAAACGCGGATTCCATGCAGGTTTACCGCTTCTTGTCAATTGGCACAGCCAAACCCACAAAGACGGAGCAGGCTCTTGTTCCATTTCACATCATAGATGTAGCGGATCCGGACCAGACATTCTCCGCCGGACTTTTTTGCAAATTGGCGCGGCGGACAATAGAGGAGATTTTCAGCAGAAAAAAAAATGTTGTTGTCGCCGGTGGGACGGGTCTCTACCTCAAAGCCCTTGTCCAAGGGATATTCGAGGGTCCAAAAGCTGATCAGGAACTGCGGGACAAGATGACCGAAATGGAGAAAAAAGAGCCGGGGTCGTTGTACGCGCGGCTTTTAGAAGTGGACCCTGATAAAGGCGCCCAACTGCCCCCTGCTGATCTTGGACGAATTATCCGGGCTTTGGAAGTCTATGAGAAAACCGGAAAGCCTATTTCCCTTCTTCAGAAAGAGCATGGGTTTTCCCAGGAGAAATACAAAACTCTCTGGATCGGATTATCTCCGGAACGAGAAAAGCTCTATAGTCGAATTAATGACCGGGTTGTGGAAATGATGGATAGAGGATGGATTAACGAAGTATCCGAACTTAAATCAATGGGTTTTGGGAAGAAGGGCGCGGCTGCCAATGCTTTAGGATATAGAACTATTTTAGCTTATCTTGATGTAGGGCTGGAAATTGAAAAAGTAATAAAGACCATTCAACAGGAAACCCGGAAATTCGCCAAAAGACAACTTACCTGGTTCAGAGCAAATAATCTTGTATCTGAAACTCTCAAAAATGATCAACTGGAAGAGGAAAGCAAGGGCGCAAAATGAACTATATTGAAAAAAAACCCATAGTCGCCATTGATGGCCCCTCAGGTGCTGGAAAATCCACAGTAAGCCGCCTTGTGGCCCAGGAACTTGGTTTTATATATATTGACACCGGCGCTATGTATCGATGCGTCGCTCTTCTGGCCTTGAGAGCCGGTTTGGTTTGCCGGGAAGGTCCTCTACTCGATGAACTCCTTGAAAACCTTGATATAAATTTCAAAGGCACCGCTCTTGCCCAATTGGTGTTCCTTGGAAAAGAGGATGTTACAAAATCAATTCGGGAACACCGGGTCAGTGCCGACGCCAGCAGGTTTTCGGCATTGCCGTCAGTAAGAAAGCGCCTTGTGGCCTTGCAAAGAAAAATGGGCCAAGCCGGGGGAGTTGTTATGGAAGGGCGAGATATCGGGACCAATGTTTTTCCAGAAGCCCAGGCGAAATTTTTCCTGGAGGCCACTGCCGCCGAAAGAGCTGGACGACGGCATTTGGAACTTAAATCAAAAGGGCAATCGATTTCCTTTGACCGGATATTGGAAGACCAGAGAATCAGGGATGAAAACGATAAAAACCGGGAATTGAATCCCCTGGCCAGAGCTAAAGACGCCATTGTAGTGGATACTACCGGAATATCTATTGACATGGTGGTTGAAAAATTGTGCAAGATGGTGAAAAAAAAGCACTAATTTGAATTATTTTCTTGTAATGCCCCCACTCCTTTGTTAAAATCCTTTCCTCATTTGATGCTGGTGCGCTATTTTGTTTGAAAAATCAAGCACTTTGGGGTTTTGCGATTCCTGAAAACCTGATTTTTGCCAAAGAGGTTTTTTATCTTTCTGGTAAAGGCGGAAGAAGGTTTGCCCCGGGAAAATAGCGGCTCTATTTCATCAGCGTCAACAAAAACGGCCTTCTGGCGCCCTTGCATCGCAAAGGCAGCCAAATTTTATAGGTGTAAGGAGAAACCACAGAAATGGACAACGAAGCCAAAAACGAAAACACTCTAACAGAAGCGGACATGGAAGAAACAAAGTCCGCCGAGAAAAACATTGAAGTAGAGGAACAGGATCCTTTTTTAGAAAAAGAGGAAGAACTCGTTGAGGATGGAATGACATTCGCCCAACTTCTTGAGGCTCATCAAGGGACGCCAAAGGAGGGCGAAGTCACAGAAGGCACTATCATCTCCGTTGATAAGGATATTGTCACAGTTGATATCGGGTACAAATCCGAAGGGCATATGCCCATTTCCGAATTTAAGGATGAAAGTGGCGAGCTGACTGTTAACGTTGGCGATAAGGTGGATGTTCTTCTCGAACTCCAGGAGGATGAGGAAGGGGCCATTGTTCTGTCAAAGGAAAAAGCCGACAGAATGAAGGTCTGGGACAAGATTTCCGAAGCTTATCAGGCAGATGGTATTGTTACCGGCAAGATTGTTTCCAGAGTAAAGGGCGGGCTGGCCGTTGATATCGGCGTGCGCGCTTTTCTGCCCGGTTCCCAGGTTGACCTTCGCCCTGTGCGGAATCTGGAGAGCATGATCGGCGAATCCTTCTCTTTCAAGATTCTGAAATTCAACAAACGCAGAGGCAACATCGTTCTATCTCGCCGGGCTCTTCTTGAGACTGAAAGAGAAGAATTGCGCTCAAATACACTGGACAAACTCGAGGTCGGAGCGAAACTTCAGGGTATTGTGAAGAACCTCACGGATTATGGCGCGTTTATTGATCTTGGCGGCATAGACGGCCTTCTCCATATTACTGATATGAGTTGGGGCAGAGTGAATCACCCCACCGAGCTTTTTGAGATCGGTGATGAAGTTGAGATTATGGTTCTCAAGTATGACCAGGAGAAGCAGAGAGTCAGTCTAGGTCTTAAACAGTGCTCACCAGATCCCTGGTCCAACGTATCGGACAGATATCATATCAGCGATAAGGTTAAAGGAAAAGTTGTCAGCCTTACTGATTACGGCGCCTTTATTGAAATTGAAGAGGGAATTGAGGGTCTTGTTCACGTCTCGGAAATGAGTTGGACTAAAAAGATCAAACATCCTTCAAAGATACTCGCTGTTGGCGATGTCATTGACACCATTATTCTTGACATAGACGCCGAAAGCCGTCGCATCTCTCTGGGTTTGAAACAGACCGAACCCAATCCCTGGGATATTGTCGAGGAGCGTTACCCTGTTGGCACAAGAATAATTGGAAAAATTCGCAACATTACTGATTTCGGCATATTTGTAGGCATCGATGAAGGCATTGACGGTCTTATTCATATCTCCGATATTTCCTGGACACAGAGAATCAAGCACCCGTCTGAACTATTTAAAAAGGGGCAGGAAGTTGAAGCCATTGTTCTGAATATTGACAGAAACAATGAGCGTTTCTCTCTGGGTATTAAACAGCTTACAGAGGATCCCTGGCTAAGGGTGCCCGAAAGATACACCATTGGAGATATCGTTACAGGCGAGGCTTTAAATATTACTGATTTCGGTATCTTCGTTTATCTGGAGGAAGGTGTTGAGGGGCTGGTTCATGTATCAGAGCTTTCGAGCAAGAAAGTGGATAATCCGGCTGACTTTTCCAAAGTTGGGGAATCAATAACCGCTGAAATTATCAGTATTGACCCTAAAGAGCGCCGCATCCGTCTTTCAGTTAAAAGTATCGAAGAAGGGGGAGAAAAGGCCGAATACGCCGCTTTTGTTTCCAAGCAGGGCAAAGGTAAGGTTTCTCTTGGCGACCTGATTCAAAAAGCCGCTGATGATACGCCGGAGGGTGAAGAAGAGACATCCAACCCGGAATCCGAAACTCCGGAATCCGAAACTGTTGAGGCGGCAGAGGAAAAGGTCCCTGAGGCCGAAACAGTAGAGGCGACCGAAGAGATTATCCCTGATGAAACAGAGGAGACTGTAGAGGAAGTTGTCGCCCCGGAACCTGAGGCGGGGGAGGAGCCTACTGAGGAGGTCGTTGCCACAGATTCTTCGGAAGAAGAGCCATCAACAGATGAGGCGCCTCCAGAAGAGAAGCCCGAC
>CAYSHR010000240.1:0-5978 GCA_964430795.1 uncultured bacterium | reverse complement strand
GGCGCCGGACATTGACGGGTTGACTTTTTGCAAAATAAAATCAGATGTCAAAGCAGGTGATTTTTTAAGAGTAAAAATTGTGGACTGTACTGCCTATGATCTTTTCGCGGTGGAGGCTTAATCTCTTTTATAGATAAAAGGGAAGGCTCTTTAAATTGACGACAATCCGCCATCAATTATAATGGCCTGCCCTGTAATGTATCCGGCAAAGTCGGAGCACAAATAGGCGGCCAGGGGTCCAAGTTCCTCAGCTTGCCCAAATCTGCGCAAGGGTATGGCTTTTTTGAAAGCCTCCTTCTTCTTTTCACTGTCAAGAAGGCTTTGGAGCATATCGGTTTCAAACCATCCCGGCGCCAGGCAGTTGACTGTGATGTTGTATCGCGCCCATTCGTTGGCAAGACTTTTTGAAAAGAGAATCACTCCCGCCTTGCTGGCATGATACGAGGAATTATTCCCGGCGGCGATGGTGGTTCCCCCCACTGAGGACATGTTCAGAACCCGGCCCCATTTCTGTTCGATAAGAGTAGGGCCCACGGCTTTAGTCACCAGGAATATCCCTTTGAGATTGACAGCCATAACCTTATCCCAGTCCGAAACTGAGGTTTCAAGCAGTGGCGCCGCCCTTTCTATCCCCGCGTTGTTAACAAGAATATGAAGTCCGTCAAGGGCGTCGGTCGTCAGTTTTACAAGAAGGTTGACATCTTCCTCTGAGGTGACATCGGTGACCACCGGCGCGGCTTTACCACCGGCATCTTCAATAAGGTGAGCCACTTGTTCGATCTCTTCTTTCGACCTGGCGGCCAGGCCAACCTTGGCGCCGGCTTTTGCCAGGGCCAGGGCGATAGCTTTTCCAAGTCCTCTTCCAGCGCCGGTTACAAGAGCGGTCTTTCCCGCCAGGTCAATGGGAATAGCCAACATGTTCTCCAAATAAAATAGAAATTCCGGGAACGCGCAATAAGCACATGTCCCCGGAAATTCAAATTATCAGCATTCGTTTGTGTCATCAACATACTGATTCGCGCACTCATCATAAAGGTCGCAATCCGTCCCCACGCACTCAAAAAGGTCGTCCGCGGCATCGAGCATGCAGTCATCGTCGTAGTCATAAAAAGCGTCACAAATACCCGTGCCGCCGGCTGTACAAGCCGCTTCATACTTTTCGCAGGGAGTGTCGGCGTTATCATCATCGTCATCGTCGTCATCGTCGTCATCGTCGTCGTCGCCGCATGAGATTACTATTCCAAGACTCATTAGCAGAACAAAGGCAATCAAAAGGGCGGTCCATTTGGATTTCATCACAGTTCCTCCAATTAACAAATTAATAAGTGTTTTCAAATCCAGTCGCGGATAAAGTATATTTTATTTTCCGGCAAATTTCAAACCCGGCGTGCCGCCGGCGGCAATAACCAGCATGCTGCTGGACCCAATAACCCGACGGCAATTTGAAATGGATTGAAAACGGTATAGGCGGGACGCATTTGATACTGCTGCGTATACTCAGTATACCCTTGTATCTAAACCCTTGACCCTGAACCCTCTCCAGGCCTCCCGGTCAATGAGACATCTCGTTTAATGTCAAGTTAAAGCACAGCTTTAACTTGGGGATTCCAAAGGGACGTGTCCCTTTGGCGGGGTTTGGGGCGGCGCCCCAGCCAGAGACGCCCTTATCTGCTCACATCGCCATGGGATCATCACCGAACTTGAGGAAAGGTTCTTTGATATCCACCATGGCGTTCACCATAAGTTCCACCAAGCCGCCATAATAGATATTGCTCCGCTCAGTGGCCTTGAAGTAGTCCAGGAAATCCCTGATAGCGCCTTTGCAGTTTGAACAAGGGGCGCAAACATATTTATCCTGCTCCAGAGGTTCGCCCTCAAAGGCATTTAGAATCTGGAGGAACTTTTTCCTGCTTGAAATCAGATTGCGCCAGTCGGTAAAGTTATAACCCGACATTATGGCGTAGCCTGAACCACCTCCGCAGCAGTAATTATCCACACCATGGGGAGTCATCTCCCTGAACCCCGGGGCGATGGCTCTGAGGATTCTTCTTTGGGGTTCCACTATGCCCATGGCCCTGACCGCGTTGCATGGATCGTGAAGAGTAACCGGGAAATCGTTTTTGGAAGGATCGAATTTGATTTTGCCGCTATTGAAGATTTCTTCCAGAGTCACAAGAGCCGATTCTCGATTGACGTTCAGGTCCCCTGTCAATACACGGTCCGCGATGACAGTCAAGGCCTTGTGGGCGTGCCCGCATTCGCCTATAACAATCTTCTTTACGCCAAGTTTTTTGGCGGCCTCAGCGTGCTTAATGGCGACCCGGGCAAGCTGAACGTCGTCGTACCAGAGGCCGTAATTGATGCCGTCATAGGCCACCAGTTCTGAAGAAAGAGTCCAGGAAAGACCGGCGGCCTCAAACAATATGGCGAAAGCGCCTGGGTTTTCAGGCCATGCCAGAATCTCACCGGCGTTGTGGATAAGAAGGATGTCCGCCCCTTCCTTATCCCAGGGGGTCTCAATTTTTATACCGGTTTCGTCAGTCATATCCTCATCGATAAACTCAATGTTGTCTTTTACGACTACGGGATTCATGCCGGTGGAAGAGCCGACTTTTAGCTGGAGCATGGAGCCGTTGTCGTGAATCTCCTTGGCCGCGATGCCCATCTCCTGTGAAAAGAGTTTGCGCAACTCGTGGTTGATAAGGCCATTGTCAACCCCTACCGGGCAAACACTGGCACAGCGACGGCAAAGGGTGCAACGATAGGCAAGCTCGGCAAGGCGCGCGATTGTGGTCCAGTTAAGCTCCACGTCGCCGGTAAATTTGGCAAGAAAAGAGCTGTTCTTTTTTACGTACTTTCTATAAAGTCGGCGCACCACCTCGGACCTGAATATGGGGCGATAAATTTCATTGCCGCCGCTCATTTCATATACAGGGCACGCGTCGGAACATGTGTGACACTTTGCGCAATGCTCCATGGAGAGTATAAGAGGCTGAATAAATTCCCAGTTGTTGTCTTCCTGAAAAAGTTTTTCAAGCCCCCTGATAAAAGCCGCCACAAGCTCTTCTTCCTCCTCCTTGGTCTTTGGTTTTGGAATACCCAGGGCCAAGGTGTCATCAAGGGTGGTTTCAATCTCGGCCGTCTTTTCCTTGTCAAGAGGAGTTATGGCGACAGTATTGAAGTCCTGGTAAGGCGCGGGCAAGGGAGTAAGCTCCTCTGCTTTTACGTGAGCCAGCTTTTCTGTCGGTTTGCTTATATCGCTTACTTTTATTTTACTCATTTTTTATCTCCGAAATCAGGCATGGTTGTAGCCACTTCAGCCCAGGTCCTGGCGCCGTCTTCGGCCTTTATATGAGGCCCGGCCCAGGTGGGTTTTCTTTCCAGGTTGCCAAGTATGGCCTTTTCAACATCGCCGCCTCTAATATTCGGCTCATCATCCCACCTGATGTCATGGTACATAAAATACTTCATGAACATGTGAGACATGTGGGTAAGAGGAATGTAGGCCGCGATCAATGAGGCAAGGAAAATAGTCAAAGCGCCGGCAATAGTCTGAACCTCGACGCTCAGGATGCTGACTGTCAAGAGGGAGAAAATAAAGGTTCTCGCCCCTATAAAACTCGGATCAAAAAAGAGCCAGGTAAACAGGGCGACAACAAAGAAAACCAAAAACAGAACCAGATTCAGCTTATCCACAATGGATGAATAGGCTCGAAGGTCCGGGTCGGTTAACCGCATAAAGAGAAGCCCGGCCGATCCAAAGGCCCCCAAGGTAAGACCGATATATCCGGGAACAATAGTTAAATAGTGAATCAAAACCCCGATACTTCCAGCCTCGGGGGAAACCCGCAGGCCAAAGATCATTAACATGGCGCCAAAAACCAACAAGCCGAAAGTTCCAAGAAGCATATAGAGACCAAAATGAAAGGGAAATGAAACCAGCCAGAGTTTTCTGTTCTCTTCCCAAAGCCCTTTGATAAAGAGAATTTCAGGAATCATGAATTTCATCTCATTATAAAGGGAGGATTTCCTTTTTTTATCCCACCAATCATGCTCCTCAAGATAAGAGCCGCCATAATCGGCCTTTTTGCCGTGCTCGTGTTTAACAGGATAGAGTTCCCAGCGAAGATGCTTTGGCAATTTCAAATAACCCGCGACTCTTTTTCCAGCCGCCAGAGCAAAAATCGCCAAACAGAGATACGTCCATAACAAGATCAATGAGCTTCCAGTCATTATCATCTCCTCTGATATCTTTTCATTAGTGCCCATCCCGAAACCCGGTTGGGCGCTTGTGTTGTTCCCAAACTCAGCTCTTCTTTTCAAAGAAGAAAATGAATGGTGATTCATTTTTCTTCAGGGAGTATAATAAACGCGCCTCTTTTGTGCAACAATATTCTCTTTTTTCATATACAAATATGAGAATCAGACACCTTATACTTTAAAATTTCCCGCTAAACAAGAAAAATACCATAAAGGACTATCCATTTAGATGATATATACAATTTAGTTTCCGTCTGGGTTTTAGCCCGTATTTCTCGCCATTTTTTATAGCGAGGGCGTCGAGATGGTTGAAAATCCAGGGTGCTCGGACTGGAATGGGTCAAAGGAATACTTTACAGTATGTCAAGACAACAAGAAGGAGATAACAGTAAAGAGAACGCCCTGAAGTTACCGGCGGATCGGCGACCGCGGCAGGAAACCGGTTAGAAATCCGGGCCGGCATCAATCCTGAAATGGCAGCTCTCTTATATGGAATAACATGTCATAGTTTCTTTTTATAAAAGATTATCTCGATCAACCAGGTAGAAGTTTCCCTTGAGATCGTTATATGTGTCCTCAGCATAGAGCACCAGCACCGATCCTGACGCGTTGGAACGCAGCAGAAGAGGATCCTGGCTGATTGGTGGATCAGCATCGGCATTGTTAATCCATTCCGCGGCGTCAAGGACCTTTATGACCAGAAAAGTCACTGGATCCATTACATAGATTCGCTCATCATAAGGGTCGCCATTGATTCCAGCTATATACTCCTGCAAAGGGTCATACTCCATAAAAAGGGGATATGTGCCAATATCAAATTCGCCAAGTACATTTGTAAAGTCAAGGGCGTCCAGAAGGTAAACAGTATACCCGGCGCCATTACCCGAACCATTTGGGAAGACCAGAGAATCGCCGCTTGGCGCCAGAGTCAGGCTCTGTCCGTTTGAACCCAAGCTACCATGTTCATTATCCTCAAGAATATCCAGATTATCGTCGGACAAATCAAATCGAACAATTGAAGAGGGGCTTAGGCCGGCATTTGCCACATAACCAAGATTGGCGCCGCGATCAATCTCAATGAACCGCGCGCTTAAAACCTTATCCGCCAGGTCCCATTCTACTTCGCCAATAAGGGTTTGTGTGTCCTCATCAATAATTTCAATATTCTCTTTGTCGTTAACAACATAGACCTTGCCGTTGCCTCCAACCGCCACGGCCAGAGGCTTGTGAGCCAGGTTGACCGTCCCTTCTTCTTTTGACCCCAAGTTGATATAGGAGACAGCGGAAGCGCCGGAGGTGGCGACCCAAAGCCTGTCGCCGTCAGGGTTCAGGTCAAGATCAATGGGGGTCGAACCTACCAAAATAGTGTCCATGATCTCATTATTCTTTGTATCCAATAAGACCACCGAATTATTTTTACTGTCGGCGCAATAAATTATGGGACCGGAGGTATCAGCAACCATGGCTCTAATTTGACCATTGGCCGACACCTTCGAATAGGGGGCAAGGTCGTCGTCGTCGTCATCATCATCATTCGAATCGTCGTCATCATCGGAAACATCATCGTCCTCCGGATAACTATCATCATCGTCATCATCATCCTCTTCAAAGGAATTTTCGTCGTCGCTTCCGCTTGATCCACAGTTGAAAATAAATAATAAAAAGGCCCGGGACAAAGCAATACCGCAAAGAAAGAGGGTTCGTTTTTCCATAGCAAA
>CAYSHR010000239.1:0-5986 GCA_964430795.1 uncultured bacterium | reverse complement strand
TTACATCCAGGATCAATTTCTCCGACGCCCAGGACCTTGTGGGCAACATGTCAAAGATGGAACAGGAAATAGCCAGTCGTTTCCCGGACCAGTCTTTGTCCCTGGAAATGACCGGCATGATGAAACTATTCGCTAAAATGGAAATCTATCTCTTGAAAAGCCAGATACGAAGTTTCATTTTGGCCTTTATTGTAATCACCCTTATGATGATGGCGGTGTTGCGCTCGGTTTCTCTTGGACTTTTTTCAATGATACCAAATGTTATGCCCATTTTTATTGGCCTGGCTTTTATGGCCGCGGCCAGGATCACCCTGGATGTAGGCACTGTGATGATCGGGAGTATCGCCCTTGGGTTGGTTGTGGATGACTCAGTTCATTTTCTTACTCGATTAAAGGGAATTCGGCAAAAGGAGAAGAATGTAAAGAATGCTATTGCCGGCGCAATAATCAATGTCGGCCGCCCTATTATTATCACCAGCCTGGTTCTTGCCGCCGGCTTCTCGGTCCTGATGCTTGGAAGCTTTGCTCCAAATATCTATTTTGGATTAATCTGTGCAATAATAATTCTCCTGGCCCTGGTTTTCGACCTTGTAGTTCTCCCCGCCGCGTTACTGATTATTATGCCCGGGATTGCCAAAACCGATAAAACGAGAGTGGATAATAAAAATGACGGAAAGTAATTTTAAAGCTCCCTACATGACAAAAGTTTTTACAACCTATCCCAAAACCGTCGTGCTCCTGATAGTGATAACGACTATTGTCTTTGCCTTTTTTGGAAGAAATATTGAACGGGATCATTCCGGCGAGGGCATGCTCCCAAAAGATGAACCCATTCGCCTCTATTTTGATGAATTCAAAAAGAATTTCAACATCAAAAACCAGATCGTCATCGCACTTTATAACCAGGGCGGCATTTTTACTCCCGAGATGATCAGCAAAGTGCAACGGTTTTCCAAATGGCTTTCAGACTCGGAATTTACAGATGACGTGAAATCTCTGGCGACATTTGAGAACATCAATGGCGTTGACGGCCAGATAATAATCGAGAGGTTTATTAAGAAACAACCCAAAACCGATAAAGAAGCCAAGGAGATTGAAAGAGAGGTCAACAACTTTCCCCTGGCAAGAAAGTTTCTAGCTTCAAAGGATGGGAAATCCACCCTGGTCCTTGTTCAACCTGGTTTTAACGTATGGGAAAAGGACAAATGCAGGGATGCTTATGACGCGATAAAGGAATATCTGGAAAAAGATAAAGGGCCGGGGAAGTTTTATATTGCTGGATTTCCAGCGGTCACCGGTCTTAGCGATAAGTATATGGATCATGATAACTCGGTGATGGTTCCCATTATTTTACTTGTGGTAATCATTATCCTGTGGCTTTCCTTTCGGAGCCTTCGAGGTGTTTTTATTCCATCAGCGGTAGTTATCGCCGCCACCATATGGACCTTTGGCGCCATGAGTATTCTTGGAGTTAAAGTAACGATAATCTCCATCAGCGTCCCTGTGGTTCTGATAGCCATGGGCATTGCCGACGGTATTCACGTCATTCATGAATACTACCATAACCTTCGGCAGGGCAAAGAGAACCTGGATGCCGTGCACATCACCATGAAACAGATGAACAGCCCGGTGATTATGACTTCATTAACAACCGCGGCGGGCTTTCTCGCTCTTTTCACCGCGGACATTGTGCCCATCAGAGAATACGGCGCGGCGGTGGCCTTTGGTATTCTGGCTGCCATGGTCTTTTCCCTCTCCTTCATTCCAGCCTGCCTGGTTATTCTTGGAAAGCCGAAAAACATCCTATCGAAACAGGTCGCCAATGAAGGTTTACTTCGCAATTTTTCAAGGGCAATAGGCACCTTTGGGATTAAATACGCCAGGACTGTGGTAGCGGTTTTCCTTCTTACCCTTGCCCTTGCCGGCGCCATAGCCATTCAATTAGAGGCGGGGAACAATCCAATCGAATTTTTCAGAAAAAGCACCGAGGTTTACAAATCCAATGATTTTATAAATAAGAATTTTGCCGGCACCGGTTCTATCCATGTGCAAATAGACTCGGGCAAGGCCGACGGTTTGAAAAATCCAGCACTCCTGGAAAAGATTCATCAGTTTCAGCACGGCTTGGTAGAGAATCCAGAAATTGGTGGAACCCTTTCGGTAGCCGACTACCTGGCTCGCCTCCACTTTGTATTGCACGACAATGATCCGGATTTTGACCGGGTTCCAGGCACAGGAAATGATCTTGGCGCCAATCCTGAACCTGACGCTGGTTATAGATATATCGGGCAATACCTGCTCATGTATGAAATCGCCGATGGGACTGATTTATCAAGGACTGTTGACTCTTCATACAGACATGGAAATGTTGAAATAAACATCAAGTCCACAAGCTCCCAGGTATATAAAAAAGTCATCGATGAAATCGATGATTTATCAGAAGGAATATTTGGAAAAGATTACAAGATTAATAAAACCGGCGCCGGAATAATCAACCAGAAGGTAGTCAAGTATCTGGTCATTGGGCAGATTTACAGCCTTATTGTAAGTTTCGCGGTAGTCTTTTTGATGCTTGCCATCCTTTTCAAATCAATTATTCACGCCATAATCGGCGTCTGCCCTCTGGTTATCACTATCGTCTATAATTTCGCCTTTATGGTGGTGACGAAAATACCGCTGAATATGGGAACCGCCTTAATCGCCAGCGTCTGCATCGGAATCGGCGTTGACTATTCCATTCATTTTATAAGCCGTTACAGAATCGAGTCGAAAAGAAGGGAGAAATTATCGGAAATTATCACTGCCACAATGAATACGTCGGGCAGAGCCATTTTCTTAAACGCCGCGGCCATTAGCTGTGGTTTCGCGGTCTTGCTTTTCTCAAAATTTATGGTTCTTGCTCACCTGGGTTTTTTGATTCCATTGATAATGCTTTTTAACGCTTTTGGCGCCCTGATTGTCATACCCGCTTTTTTAAATCTTATGAGCAAAAAGAAATAGAGAACGATCCTCTTTTCTACAACCTAGTCTTAATCAGCCCTGTCCGGGTTTTAGAACAGGAACTAAATAGAAGAAATCTCCAAATTTACCCTACACCCCTCATTTAATAATGGGATCAGGAAAAGTAGTGGAACATCTTGGCTTGTCCAGCATCACATACATCTGGGGGCTATACCACTCTCCTTCCAGAATCGGGTCGTCGGGAAGCTCCTCAAGAATTCTGTCATGTATCGCCCATGATCGACCCCAGACAGTATCAGCCATTTCAGCCATTCTAAAAGGCGTTGCCCCATTCATTAGCTTATGGAGTTTCCCACCAGGTTGAAAAAGTTTATTTATTCGAGCAAGGCGCTTGTAGCCTTCCAGGTAAGTAAAACCATATTGCTCATACATTATCGCGTTATGGTATGTCAGCGCTTCCAGACCAACGGTTTTAATATCCATCATTTTACAGAAGGTTTTCAGGCAGCCCATAAATTCATTCATGACCCAGAGCCCTCTTCTTACCTGCCCGGGCCATAAACCCGCCTTCATAGCTTCAATCTCAGCTTCCACATTTCTCTCGGCGGTTCCAAAAAGGGTATCTCTACCTTGAGAATCGATATCAGTGTCGAATCTTGGTCCAAAGGGATCGCATACAATAATAAAGTCCCAGTTGATTTTAATCCGGTCGATAGTATCGGAAAGTTGATAGGAGAAGATGCAGTCTTTATCGTCTGGACTGAACTTTACCTCGATCAGGGTGGATATGTCTTTCGACGGGCAATAGAACCTCACCAGCCGCTCTCCATGGGCATTTGTAAAATCGATGGGATTTATCTGAAAGCGGGAAAAAATAGAGGGAGGAATCAGAATGCGATACATTCCTTCCTTGACCGGATTCGGCATGTTGTTTATGTCAAGTATCCAACCCATAATTATTTGCCGACAATGTTAACAAGTTCTCTAATGGAAATATCAGATTCCAGAAGGGTCATTAGCCGATTCAATCTAAAAATATCTCTTGGCTTTATTAAAATTTCGCTGTTATCGATTCGATCCATGGCGCCAAATGTATCCATATCTGTGAGAATCAATGGAATTTTGTTCTTTTGTGCTGATTGTACAACCGGCGCGGCCGGTTCTTTGCCTCCGGTCAGAAGAATGCCACATACATCCTCGGTCCTTCCCTTGGCTAATGTCGCGGGTCCGCCGCCAAGAAGTATTATTTTATTTCTAACCCTTTTGAATATTCCCATGTTGGGGGGTAATTGATTTGCGCTAATAGCCTTTTTCGCTACCAGATTTTTCATCCCTTCAGGGCGACAGATTATCCTGCCCTTTAATATTTCCTTTATGTCCATCAGGGTTGGACAGGAGATAACCGAGTCTTCAGGTATAACAGCGAGAATTGGAACGCCCTTCTCTTTTAGATAGGGAACAGTCTCTCCGTAGAATTCCTCCCAATTGTCAATAGGCACCCTGCTTATAATTATTCCGGCAAGCCGCTCTCTTAGAAAACTGGCAAGAGTCAGCGCGGAATAGACAGTGGTCGACTTATTAATAAACCTGTCAAGAAGGAACACCGCGGCGTCAAACATCTCGATTAATTTTACATCGGGCAATGAAGATTGCTCGACATCAGTAAAGATATCTCTGCTTCCAATGGCAATGCAGATATCACACTGGGATTCCAGTTCGGAAAAAGCCTCCTGAATCTTATCAAGATGAAACTCCACAAGATCAGGATCAATTCCATCCTTGGGATCTACCAATAGAGGGCAATCGGCGCTGCCGGCTACTTGATCCCCAAATAGATCAAATAACAGCTTCATAAGGGGATCAACACCCTCAGGTCCGATGATTCCCATGGGTCGAAAAACACCAACCTCGCGACCCTCTTTAATGAGCTGCTCAACAAGCAACCAGCAGAAAAGAGACTGGCCCGAATTATTCATTGTCGCGGATATAAAAATGGTTTTCATCAATCTCTCTTTAAGGATTCTGTATAAGAAGTATACCATCTGAACAAGAAGAATAAAAATGGAATCAAAAATGAAAATTTTTATTGGGAGTTTGTTATTCGAAAAGACGCTTTAAAAAAATAATGATTATTAAGCTTTGCGAAGGTTCCAACTGTTTCTCATTGGACTGTTATGAATACCCTCGCTTCTGGCCGCTAAAGCCCACGGATTGATCTGATAACCTTTTTGCGACAGGGCATAAATCCGCTCCTTGCGCTTTTTCAGATAAACCGAAACAGCGGCGGCGGCAGCCATTTTGGGGACTGAGTCCTTATCATTGTCAATCATGGTCCTTTTTCCATCCCTTTACGAAATAAGAATTTTTCCAACGTCTCTATTCTTGACGTTTCGATTATAGATCAAGGGTTAAGTATGTCAAGTGAGTCAGAATAGGGAAATAATGAAATCTGATTATCCGTGAGTAAATTTTCGACCATATTGATAATTTTCACTGTTTGTCGTATTTTGATAGCAGGATGCTATTGACTATCAGAGGAGAGAATTAAATATGCGAAATCTTATTGCCATTGTTATCCCCTTTCTATTATTTTCCTCGGTTGTTTTCGCTGAATTACCTGATTCTAGCTTGCATCAAAAAGCACAAAATTATAATGATTACATTAACCAGTGGGCGAGCAACGGCTTTGGTCCATACAATTCCTGGCCATCCATTGGCGGCGTCTGCGAGCAGATGTACCAGGACGACACACTGGCTGTGCTGGATCGTCTTAGAGGAAGCGGTGACTCAACCATCTGGACAGGTATGTATCTTGCCGCTCAATCCTTAAGATATATGGCCACCGGCGACGCTCAGGCCAGAGACGAGGTTCTTCGCATTGCCGCGTATCTTCATATTGTCAAGGAGATTACAGATACTCCCGGCTATGTCGCCCGTTTTGCCGCTCTGGATCAGGAACCCTGGAACAAGGAATACGCCAAAGGCGGCAAAGTGCTTGGAACAGGAACCTATGAAGGATACTTCT
>CAYSHR010000238.1:0-6043 GCA_964430795.1 uncultured bacterium | reverse complement strand
CCTCCCTCGCGGCTCGTATGGGCGCCTCCCTCGCGGCTCGTATGGGTGCCTCCCTCGCGGCTCGTATGGGCGCCTCCCTCGCGGCTCGTATGGGCGCCTCCCTCGCGGCTCGTATGGGTGCCTCCCTTGCCGCTCGTAGGGGCACGGCATGCCGTGCCCTGATAGCTCAAAGCCGATTCGAGGTCGAGAAACGATGTTGTTTTTTATCAGGTACGCGGCAATGGGCACGGCATGCCGTGCCCATAGTTCCTGTCCTAAAACCTGGACAGAAACTAATTATCAATTGCATTGTCATCGATATAACAGCAGTTCACAAAAAAATTGCAGGGTTCGGCGCAATGTCGCATCCGGTTTCTCATTTCTTTAGCTTTGTCGGATTCCCACAAAGATTGGGGATCATCGTCAATAGTCCCGATTTGCCCATATAGGTTGCAAAATTGCACTGCCCCATCCGCGGTAACCAGAAGGTTGTTTTCAGCCACCTGGCACGGTTCTTCGGAGTTGATGTTTTCCGGGTTGTTAAAATACTTTCGCCAATGGTCAATCTGAGACGGCGGGTTGTTGATGTTGTATCCTCGCTTGCGCATCGATTCGAGCTCGTTGAGCACTTTTTGCACCCGAGATTGTTCCTGCCTGGTTCGAGGCCAAAGGGAACTCGTTTTGAAAAACTTCGGATCCCATGGACGGGCCATCGTCGGAATTATGGCTTGAAATTGAATGCCGCCAAGCCTTTTGTTCTTTTCGAGCTTCCTTACCAGTTTGGGCAGACCTTTCGCGCTTTTGGCCGAGATGACCGCGACGATACCGATAATCAGGTTTGTATGATTAGAAAGATAATGAATGGAATCCATCACCCCTCGATATAACCCGGGTCCGTTTCGTTGACTATCGTGCATGGTTTGGTCGCCATCAAGGGAAATATTGATAATGCCCAAGCCCGCGTCAACCAATTTATCCACTGTTTCCACATTCAGTAATATACCGTTGGAATTGAGTGCGGGTATGAAGCCAATATCTGAAAGCTTGCGAATGTAATCGAAAATGTCGGGATGAAGCAATGGCTCCCCCCCGGTTAAGATCACCATTCTGGGCGTTGGCAGCCATTTGCCCAACCCATCGAAAAAATTCAGAACTTTCCCCTTGTCCTTCAGGTCCTTGTTCGATTCATAGGACCGGCACATCTGACATCGAAGATTGCATCGAGTCGTTACGATAACGTTGACGAACCAGGGGTATTGATCCGCCGGACGGCGGTATTGCAAATAAGGGTTATAACTTTTCTTTTTGACCATCGGTTAACCCGCAAGCTGTATAGTACATTGACTGGTTTCCATCCGTAAATGATCTTTTTTCGTAATCTCAATATCAATATTCGTTAATATGATATAACGATAGCATACAATAGTTATGCTATGATGAATAACTCTTTTAACCGCCCGGCAAAGTTTCGTTGGGCTTATGATTATTTTAAACGAGTCGTTAAGTGGAACAAACAATCTCTCCGCCGGTTTTTTTGAATATCCTCGTTGGAGGGCGATGCGGCCTGAAATGCCGATTTTGCCCGATCTGGAAAGACCCTGCCGATGAAATGGATACCGAGAGTTGGGTCCGTTTTTTCTTGGACCTTGGGCAATGGCTGCCTGGAAGAAACGTCACCCTAAGTGGTGGTGAACCGCTGCTTCATCCGGGAATCGAGGAAATAGTGAAATCCGCCTTTGATTCAAGTCTTAAAACCGGATTGTGTACTTCCGGCGAAACCTTCAGTTTGGAATCGATTCAAGCCTGTGCCCAATTGCCCCTGGAAGGGTTGACGATATCCGTGGACGGTTTTGAAAACACCCACGATTATCTTCGCGGTCGAAGGGGACTTTATAAAACGGTTATGGGATTTCTGGACTATCTCAAGGATCTTCGCCCTGATTTAAAAATCGTGATTTCAGTGGTCATCAACCGCAGAAATATTGACGAATTGCGGGATTTCACACAGATGGTTCTTGAAAAACCGGAGATTGACGCTATTTCCTTCCAGGCTATCACCAATAATTCCGGTCCCTCCAAGGATTGGAAATCACCCGACCGGATGTCTCTTTTCCCCAACTCCGAACAGGCGGATTATTTTCTTGACTGGCTGGTGAAAAAAAGAGGGAAAACGGACAAGATCAAAATATCCCCGCGACAAATGGCGGTCTGGAAAATGTATTTTAGGGCTCCGTCCGATGTAAGAAAGTTGATGCCTGTATGCCATATCGGCAACTATACACTAACAGTAAATCCCTCAGGCAACGTTCGTCTCTGCGATTTTTTCAAACCGATTGCCAATGTCAGGCAAGAGAATATCAAAGACATATGGCACGGCGGGAAAACAGAAAGGATGCGAGGGAAAATGCGCAAATGCGAGCGCTTTTGCAATTATCTGATCAATTGCGGTTTTGAGGATTTTCACCTTCGGCTGCTAAGCGAAAGGGAACAAGAGGAATATTTCAGTTCCATAACTACCTTGACCAGGTAACACTTCAATCATATTTAAAATGCATGGCGATGGTATCGGGTAAAACCGCCGTACAACATTTATTTCTTGATTAATGTTCACTTGCCTGTCGAAGGTACAAGCCTCATAATAGATGACAAATAAGTGCTGCCCGAACAGGCACCATCAAAGCAGATTCAAATTATACCATGTCCATTTTGCCTTTGGCGCCATTCAAGATTTTACACCCGCTTTTTTCCATTGGACCTCAATAAGATAACATGTATATAATAACAGGTTAAGCGCTCTGTAAAAAAAAGAGGTCTCTGGCCATTTACCACTGCAAACAACGAGGTTTTTAAATGAGCGGGAAAATCAGGATTGTCGGTTTTATTTCTATCGCGGTTATTGCCCTTTTTGTCTTTACGATATTTATGTTCCAGGCAAAAAGCGCCAAGGCCGGCTCTGGAGCGGGATGGATATCATTAGACAACGCCCACGTTTCGGCTCCGCCGAAGATCAATGCCCTGGCTCAGGACCAGGACGGTTTGAGAATGAAATTTTTCATGCCGGGTTTTGAGCTTTCCTTTATCACTTTGGATGGCGACCAATGGGACAGAATCGATTTTCCGGGACGGGGGCATCACCTTGACGTGGGTGCTCCTGATCTGCCTGTAATAAGAAAGATGTTTGCCATACCGGCAACCGCGGGACTAAAAGTAAAAATCAACTCTGTTGATTATGAGGAATTTGAAAACGTTATAGCGGTTCCTTTGCAACCAATGACAAAGGAAAATCAGGACCCTGATGATCTTCCCTTTGAGATAAATTACAACCTCTATGAGACCAATTCTTTTTATCCAAATGACTGGGTAAAGGTTGATATCGCGGGGATATGGCATGGTGTACGATTAGGGCAGGTGGAAATCAGACCATTTAAAATAAACCCGGTTACCGGCGTCCTGAAGGTCGCGAAAAGCATTGACTTTGACATCGAGTTTTCAGGAACCGACCAAAGGGATTCACTTGACTATAATTCGAAAATCATTCCGGGTCATATGGCAAAAAGCTTCAGGTCCGTCTTGCTCAATTTTGATTTCATGGGATTTCAAAGCGTGGAAAGAGACGGGGGGATTGATTACCTGATAATTGTTGATGACGCCCTCTCTGGGGCGGCAAGTTTGCAGAATCTTGTTGACTATCACACAAGCGTTGGAAGAACCGTCTCTGTTGTTTCAACAGCCACAACAGGGGTTACCGCCGATGAGGTTAAAGCCTATATTCAGGCTGAATATGACAGCGTGACTCCCGCGGACCTGGACTACGTGCTTATAGTCGCGGATGTGGACGTAATCCCATTCAAGGTTGATGCCTTTGATGGTAACGACTCGGACGCGTGGTATGGCTGGCTTGAGGGAAGCGACATTTTCGGTGACGTGGGTCTTGGAAGATTTCCCGCCGCCTCTGAAGCGGACCTGGATAATATGGTGGCCAAAACCCTCGATTTTCATAATGGCGTTAACAACGGCGACTGGCTTGACAAGAGTGTTCTTATCGCCAATGGAGAGTATTACCCAACAAAATATACTGAATGCAAAGAGTCCATATATAATCACACTTTTAATCTTACTCCTCCGATAATGGACAGGATTTATGGAGGCGATCCGGGACAGGACCCAACCAACGCCGACATTACCGCGGCTATAGAAGAAGGGCGTGTTGTAGTAAATTACAGAGGCCACGGCAACGAGACATCCTGGACAAACTGGAACCTCCAGGGAGAATATTACACAACCACCGATGTCAGGGCTCTGGCCAATGGCGATATGACTCCCATCATCTATTCTGTCGCATGCCTTAATCTGAACATGATGGCAAGCAGTTCGGAAACCCTGGGTGAAGCCTTTATCAGGTATGACCAGGGAGCTGTGGCTTTTCTGGGTGCCATTCACCCAAGTTATACTTATCCCAACCATGATTTTGACAGGTCATTGTATTACGCGCCCTGGGATGAGGGTATCTCGGCCATTGGCGACGTTCTCAATTGGGCGAACCTGGACATGTACAACACATATTGTAATGGCCAGCCTGATTGCTGGGGCGAAGACAACATCACCATGTACCTCTGGCTTGGCGACCCAACCATAGAAATACCGGTATCAGGTATAATGCCCCCTGCCGACCTTGCGGCTGCCGGACTGAATACTTCCGACATTCGCCTTGACTGGACCGACCGCTCGGACAATGAGGATGGGTTTAGCATTGAGCGCCAGGATGGCGGCGCGGACGCCTTTGTTGAAGTCGATACAGTCGGCTCAGACGTCACAACCTGGACAGACACCGGTCTTACCGAATGCGGAACCTATACCTATCGTATAAGGGCATACTTGAGTTCTGATTACAGTGTCTATTCAAACGAGGTTACAACTCAGACTTTAGGCTCACCCCCTTCGAATCTCTCGGCGGTTGGAACTGACGTTGATGAAAACACTCTGACATGGACTGACAATACTACCGGTGAATCGGGTTTTGCCATCTTCAGGCAGGACCCGGGTAAAGATTCCTTCAATTTTGTAGACGTTACAAGCGCCGACGCGGTTTCCTTTGTTGACACGGGGCTGACCGAAGGAACGACTTATGAATACAAAATCGCCACCAGAACCCTGGGAGGCGATTCGGCTCAGATAGGCCCCGCCTCTTCCATCACCCTTCCAGCAGCGCCGACTTATGTTAACGCAACACCCAACTCCGATATAAGCGTTACCATTGATTGGAGCGATGACTCACAGGGCGAAGATGGATACAAGGTTTTCCGCGCGCCTTTTGGCACAACATCATGGAGCGAAATAACATCTCTTGGCGCCGGCGCGACAACATTTGACGACGATTCAACTTCTGAAGCCACAGAATATATATACGCCATTGCCGGTTTTAATGCCTCGGGCACAGGTCCTTTTTCACTCTCCATATTCACCCTGACCATCCCAGCGGCCCCGGATGCCTTAGTCGCGACCCCGGTTTCAACAACCCGGGTTGATCTTGGCTGGGCGGATAATTCCGCTGGTGAATCGGGATATCGCATTGAGCGAGACCTGGGGCTGGGCGCGGGATTTGAAGAGTTGGCCACAGTCGGCGCCAATGGTGTCACATTCAATGACACAGGACTCACAGAAGGCGCCACAGGCAATTACAAAGTCTTCGCGTTCAATAATTCCGGGGACTCAATATCGTCAGCAACGGTCCAGACCATGGCCATGCCCAACGCGCCGACAAATCTCACCGGGTCAAAAGATGTTTCTGTTACTCTTGCATGGGATGACAATTCCGCCACGGAAGAGGGTTATCATGTTGAAAGAAGCGACGATGGAGTGACCTTTTCCATTATTGGAACAGTCGGGCCTGACGTGGAAACATATGAAGACGCTTCCCCTCCGGCCGGAACCAATTATTACCGTGTATGCGCGTACAATGCCTATATTGACAGTGAATACTCAAATGTATTTGACACGCTGACCGCTGCCGATGACGACGACGACGACGACGACGAATACGACGACGACGACGACGACGAGGTCG
>CAYSHR010000237.1:0-6072 GCA_964430795.1 uncultured bacterium | reverse complement strand
CTGATGGAGCCTATGAGACCGGTTTCGCGAAACCGGTCTCATAGGCTCCATCAGATGGTGGTATGAAGCTCTTATCCGAGGCATGGGTTACTTTGCATGTGATCCTACATCAGATGATAAATGTTTCCCTCGCTGCCCTGATGATGATAAAAACCATTGCGCCGCCTGCGAACTCTTTGGATGTACAGGGCATCAAAGAAAATTTGCCCTGCGGGTAATTGATAAAAGTATCCAGCGCCCAGTGCAGGGTAATATCAAGATAAATTCAACTTACATCCTGGATTTTCTTCCCCTACGCACAGTCGATCCAGTGGAGTGGTTTTTATTAGACAGGCTCATTCGCTTGGTTTGTGATAACGGTTCTTTTGGCGCCAAAAATACACTCAAACCATCAGACCATGGCCACAATCATCAATCACATCATTTAGATTATGGTTTGTTTTCATGGGAAAAATCAGATGACGTCCAGGATGTCGCTATAGACGATGTCAATAAATATTTCAATGAATATACAAAAAACAACAATGATGCTGAATGGCCGAATCTTAATTATTTCTGGTCTTTACCGGGAATCAAACTTGATCGAGGTAAATACAACTCGATTTTGGCATTTGGTTCATTTAAAGAAAAATTTACAAAAAGGAATGGTCAAGAGGGTACAAAGCCTGGCTATAAAGCCTTGCCCGGTTTTACCGGCAAAGATCAACCGCAATCGTGGCTCCGTGGATTCGAATTAGCAAAGCGTGTCATTTTGAAAAATGGTGAAAGAAAGACGATTTGGGAAATTTTTAATAATGATTGGAAAAGTAAAAAGATATTTTCTTTTCATACTGCTGGGGCACAACGTACTTGGGGCTATACAAAAGCCAATGACGCTCACTGGAATGAAGTAACTACGCTTTTAAAAACAAACGCCTTTCCAGATAAAGATATAAAAATTGGACACTTGTCAACAACGGTGTCAGATTTATTAGGATTTAATATGCCTATAAAATAAGGTGATTATTCGTGCCAAAAGATTTTTACAATAATTATGATGCTGAATTATATAAGTCTTCAAAATCATCGATAAAATTGAAAATTGCTTCTGTAAGACGGTATGAAGAAGAGATTGGTATTGTAGGTGCTGATAAAGACAAGGAACGAAACTGGCGTGTAAAACTGGCTCAACAAGGTGAGTATAATAATCATAAAATTGACGCAGAGACTGTTGATGGTATAGTAAACCCTGCACCTGAATTAAAATTTCTTCCTCCTTATTCCTTTTTTCTTAACATCAAGTTTAAGCTTCTTCGCCCTTATCTTTCCATCGACGACAACCCCTTTCACTATCATGATAACCCATTGCGGCGCGACCGGACCTTCGGCCTGCCTATTATTCCTGGCACAACCTGGAAGGGCGCCCTTAGGTGGGTTTACTACAAGTGTATCGAGGAAGGGGCTGGGAAAGTAACAGCCGAGGCACGTTTTAACGCCCTTTTTCTTTTTGGAGATGAAAGCAAAGCTATAACTAAATGGCTGGATGATGAGTATAAATCAGAAAAGGTCAAGTTTTATGACCTGAAAAAAAAAGCTGGCCTTGATAACAGTTCCCATAGAGGGCGGCTTATGTTTTTCCCGACCTTTTTTAATAAAGTTACCGTGGAAGTGATAAACCCTCATGATCGTAAGACCAAAAAGGGAACCCATCCAATCTATTTTGACGCTGTACCTACTGGTGAATCAGGGCAATTTCGTTTGATGTATATTCCTTTTGATCTTATGGGAACTGATAGAGATATCGCTTTTAATAAGGCAAAAAATGATGCTCAAATAATCTTCAATTCGGTTGACACCCTTTTAAATAGATACGGCGTTTCTGCAAAGCGGTCATCAGGTTACGGCGCGATGGAAAGTGTTAAGCACAAATTGGTTGTTAAAAACGGTGATGACCTTTTTCAGACTGAGTTTCAAAAATTATTTACGGATAAAGTATGTCAGAAATAGAACAAAATGACATCCATCGCCTTGAGCTGATCGCTCTGCTTCATGATCTTGCAAAGTTGACGGATGAGTTTATCGCTTACCGCCAAAACTGGCGGGCTGATGAAACTCTAAAAGACCCCCATGAAAAGCATAAAACAATTCTCCGCAAAGAGTTCAAAAGCGTCATGGAGGTTTTCGAAAAGAAAAAATGCCATGGCCTGACTGTTTTTAATGTTATCGACAATCATACTAAGAAATCTCGTCAAACTGTTTATCAATTGCAATGTCATCTGACTGTTTTTAATGTTATCGACAATCATACTAAGGGCGGCAATTCTTTTCTGAATACAATAAAATCTGCTGATGCTCTTGACGCGGCTTATGACAGAAATAATCCTCTATCTTCTTCGGAACAATCCGGTGATATTACCGTATACAAAAGCACTGTATTTGGCTATGAAACCCCCTTGGTAGATGGCGATGGTCAGATCGAATGTATTGAGAACCATGGCACAGGCGAATGCGTGCTGACCAAGCATGGCTCTCTTGATGACGCGCTGGTTAAGCTTTACACAAATCTGGAAAATAAGTTATTAAAAAGATATTGGGAAAACCCGACTTTTGATGACCGCGAAAAGATTTTTGCCTTTATTCGGGAAGCTTTTGAAAAGGGATTATCCGATACCACCCGCCCTGCTAATGACACTACTTTGTGGGATCATTGCTACGCTGTGGCTTCCATTGCCAAGGCTCAATATTCAGCCAATGTGAAATACGAAAAGAATCTTCCTAAAAACTTTAGCGATGTTAATTTTCGTATTCTTGGTTATTGCTGGAACGGCACCGGCTTTCTGGCCGGAGCCCAAAAAATAGCTGATGTTGGCGGGCGAAAAAAAGCTCTGGACGACCTTAAGCGTGATTTACAGAAGAAAATTGAATTTGAGTTACAGCTTGGGAACTGCGTTTACCAAGACCTGGATGGCATTTATTTTCTTGTTCCAGAAGGCGCCGAAGACCTCGAAGAATTTTCTAAATATGGACATGAAACTGCTTTAAACGCGACTAATGGTGATATATGGCCCGATTGTCATATTTCAGGGCCAACTCAAAATATGACTGATCTTACCAAGGTTATTTCAGAACTTCGTAAATTTAAAGATATTCCTTTTAGCGGCGATATCAGTTCCCTTGTGGATGAATATTCTCAATCCCACAATGAAAACCGCTTTTCCGTTTGTCCTTTATGTAAAAAGCGCAAAGAAGAGAAGGAAAAGAAAGAGGGAAAAGAGAAAAAAGTATGTACTGTTTGTTTAAAACGAAGAAAAGATAACGCTAAAATCGCGTTAGAAAAGAACCAAACCCCTTACTTTTCTGAGATTGCTCGCGGGAATAAATCAGGTAAAAAAAGGCTTGCCTTGGTAATGGTCAAATTCGACCTTGATCCCTGGCTTGATGGTTCCATGATTCGAACAATGTTTGTCTCCCCTCTTGCCGCGATGGACCAAGAAATAAAGGAGCTTGGCGGTACTGATTATTTTCTAAAAGCAAAAAAAGAACGTAAAAATGAGCTACAGGACGCCGGCATTGATACAGAGAATTCTGATATGCAATATGAGGATGTTTTAAGCGATCTTGACTCAATATTAAAAGAAAATGGAACATCGTTACGGGCATTTTTATATGGAAGAGGACGTAACTGGGGAGACGGGACACTAACAAAAACAGGCGATTCCAGTTGGAGTTCCCTGGTTGAATCAGAGCCAGAAACCGAAAAATCAAAACGGTTAGCTTGGGAGCTTTGCACAAAGACACCTACACCTTCAACTCTACTTGATACTTGGCATACAACAGAGAAATTCATTCAAGATTGCTTTTACCCCAAGAAAATTCCAAAAGACATTTTCCCCTTTGCTTTGAGAAGATATTTTAACGCGCAAGAATTGAAATTTAGGCTCGACATTATAGATGGCGCTGTTTATGAGGCAGTTGTCCAGGAAAACAGCCAAGGAAAGTTAAATCCTGGTGATAAATTCAGGTTTGTTGTTTTTGGCGACAAAGGGTATGTACTTGATGATCTAAATCCGGAAAATTCATCAGTTGAATACTATCTCGAAGATGATGATGCTTCAAAAAAAGAAGACTCTATTGGTAAAACTTCTTCGATGAGTTTCCGCCCTATGAGAGAAATCGCTTCTTCCGCCTCCCTTGGATACATCATTCTTCCTGCTGATTCAATTCCGGACTATATCAAACATCTTCATAATGAATATCAAAAGCATTATGGCAAAGTTGCTTCTCGACTCCAAATGTTTGTTGGCGCCTTATTCTTTGACAAATTTATTCCCATGAATGTTGTGTTTAACGCCGCGTCAAAAATGCTTCATAATTTTAATAAAACAAACTATAGAAAGATAAAGGGAACTGTCGAAGAAATAGATCAAGAAAAATTAAATATAAAACTTGGTTCAGTGCCTTTTGAAAACAGCAACCTTGATCTGGATATTCGTTCTACTCTTGGCAACTGTAAAATAGATTCTTTTCATCCTTATATATTACTCTCTGAAGAAAAACAATTTTGCAAAACATATTTTGAGACCAAGAAATGGCCAGTATGTTCACCGAATGAGTCCCTTGATAAAAAGGTAATACTAAGGCCAAATATATTTGACTTTGAATATCTTGAAAGCTCCGCCCGAAGGCACGATATCTGGTCAAATAAATCAACTCGCTTGACTGGCCCTTTAGGCTTTTCTTTGCACCCTTATCTGTTGAGCACGTTTATCAAAGAAGCGGATCGAATATGGAATGTTCTGAAAAAACATGACGCCTCTGAAAGACAGAATTTCGAAACCTTGCTGCATTTAAAAATTCAACAATGGAAAAGTGCTGGCGATTTTAAAGAATTCATTCCTGATTTTATGAAAGTTGTTTCTGATAATTTTTTCCCGGAATTCAAAGACGATTTTCCAGACCCACGGCTGCTAATGGATGTACTTGATCTTTTTGATCATATAATCAAGAGAAAACCGGCACAGGAGTTATAGATGAACGAAATTTACCAAAAGCATGATTATTATGGCCTTGCCCTTGATCCAATACACGTTGGAACAGGAGGATACAGGATTGGCAGGGTGGACAATACTATTTTGAGGGATGCCGGCACTAATATCCCCAAAATACCAGCAACAAGCATTGCCGGAGTTACAAGGGCATTTTCCGCCATGTGTCACCAGGGCAGCTCTGTATCCGGTAAATATAGTGGTGAGAATGGAAAAAGTTGTGCCGGCAAAGGTGGTGATAAAGGCGATGGCCATTGTGGAGAATCTGATTGCCCAATATGTACGACTTTCGGCTTCTCCAAGAACGGTAAAAGCTTCCAAGGGTTGGCGCAATTTACCGATGCCATGATTTTGTTCTTTCCGGTAAACACCATGATAGGGCCGGTATGGGTGACATCGCCTGGGAGCCTTGCAATGGCTGCCGGTGACTTTTGTTCAACTCCGATAGATGAAAATAGCGCGACTGTATCTTCGAGTCTTCATACTTCTTTGCCAGGGATAAACAACGAAAAGAAAATTAATCTTGGATGGCTTTTTTTTGAAGCAAAAAACGATGCCAACCTGGATACTTCTTTTTTGGATTTTTTTACAAAATGGAATAAATCAGAGGGCTGGAAGGGTATTATTAAGGATAAAATTGTCATTATTGATGACAAACATTTTGCCAATCTTGTAAACTCAAACCTTGAAGTTCGCACTTCGGTTTCCATTGATCCAAAAACTGGAGCAGCGGAATCCGGCGCCCTGTTTACCTATGAAGCTATCCCACGGGGAACGATATTTTCCTTTCAGGTAACAATTTCAAATCCTAAGTTTTTTGAAGTCCCCAAAGATATTTTTTAGCTTGATACCCCAGATGTGAGCTATGAAAAAATTGATGAAACAATAAAAAATGGTTTGGGCTTGATTGAACATTTGGGCATTGGTGGTATGAATACAAGGGGTATGGGGCGTCTGGCGATGCTTAACTCAGAATCTTTGCGGAGTGAATAATGGATAATATCCTTGATTTAACATGTGCAAAAAGCGGCAATAAAATTTGTAAGCA
>CAYSHR010000236.1:221-6076 GCA_964430795.1 uncultured bacterium | reverse complement strand
GGCGGAGACATGGTTTCCCTTTTTATAAAGTTCCGCCGCGACGTTTATCAGGACAAACCAGTCGTTTGGAAATTAGCCTCCCATCATCCTGCCGCCAATGCCAAAGTGGAGTGTAAACCAGGTTGTCATCAGGCAGGTTTTGCGTAATCCGAACCCCCACCACGCTACAAAAAAAACAGCGACAAATAACCATAACTGAATGGTCGCCAGTATTCGCAAGGAGTTCCGTTGCTTAAAATCATAGGAATTCAAAAATGGGCGATGTAAAATGAGCCACGCCGGTGAGGGATTGAATCCTCTGTCATTCAATGTCTTTCGCCATCCAGCCCTTGGTCTGTGAACCTGTATCTTCCGCAGATCGTATTGAAAACTTTTCCATCTCTCTTTAGTAAACCGCTCTTTTACACCCTTCTTTTTTGCTTCTCTCAAAGCTTTTTTTCGGGAAATATGCCTGTAAGTGTGCATATCCCGCACCTGGTGAACCTTTGAGAAGTAGTTGCCGCCTTTTGCTTTTGAGTCGGCAAGAAGGGCGGTGGTGTAAAGATCAAAATAGCCGATCTCGTCAAAATACTTGGAAGCCAGAATATAATGAAACATGTTCCAGGCATGCAATTTCCTGACAAGACCTTTTCCCATCTTGTCATGATTTACTTTGTGAACCGCGGCAATAGCCAGTGCGATTATCAGCACTGTCGCCGCGATTTGAAGCCATCTCGTTTTTTTGTAATCAGCGATCCATCCAAAAACCACCAGCAGAATCGCCCAAAGGCAGAGTATTATTTTCGCGACGCCTAATTTAATATCATAAACCGCCCAGGCGCCAAGAGCTCCCAGAAGCAGGGCCGCCAAGGCAAGAGGAATCCAGGCAATAAATAATCTCTTGATTCCGGGAGTCAATTTCCCCCATCCCCTATGATTTTTTTCTTCCTGGTTTTCAGCCATGGGAACCTGAGAAAGATGAATTAAATATTTTGCGGTTCGTTATCAATTTTATCCTTGTTCGGCAACATCGCGGGAGGATTCTCCAGTTCGTTGTAAAACTCATGCCCGGGCTTTCTTTTTTTGCCCCATAACCATAGGGCGTCCTTAATAAGAAAATAGGAGAGCAAGGCGAAAAAGTAGAGAGTAAGGCCGATGTTGAAAGTGATCCAGAGTTTGCGAGTATGGGCGCCGTGGGTTATCAGGTAGAAATAAATGGCGATAAGTGCGAACATCCAGATTGAAAAAACAAGATTTCCGATTCTTTTCTTATCCATGGCTGAAAAAGTAAACAGCAAGACCCATCCTGTAAAATAATACCTTGAAAGAACCATCACGCTAAAAGCGATGATCAGGCCGATAACCATTCCGTCATAATCATTTCTTCGTATCATGGCAGCCAAAGCCATGAGGATAATAAGAGCTTGAAGCCCTCTGAACAGAACATTGTTCTTTTGAAGATTAGCCTTCCGCTCGCCTCTTTTGGCGATCCAGGAGTCCTTGCCGTAGTCATGAGTGAATATCATCCGCATGCCGACTCTGATGGCGGCTAAAACATGGAACTGGGAATGTTTGCCTATTTTCTCTTTCCATTCTCCCCACGCGCTAAAACCATGGTCGCTGGAAAAGCCCCCCAGGACAACCACTAATAGACAAAAAAGAATCAATGCCGCGGAGAATTTTGTATATTTAATCATAGGCATTTTAATACCGATGTTTTTCACCCAGCCGAATTTACCTTGTCCGATTGTTATTTCATTTTTCTTTAGATGAAATAAACCCATGGCCCACTTTAAAGCGAAAGGAATAGCCATAAGGCCGGGAAAACCTCTCATCATAGCCGAGTATGAAAGTAATCCCGCCGAGGCAATCAGGTATTCCTTTTTTGCCAGAGCCGCGGCCCATACCATTACGCAAAACCAGTCATATGGAAAATATCCACCAGGCAGCCGGCCGGCGTTTCCAAAATAGAGATTTATCCAGATGGTCATGACAAGAGTGGTTCTCATTCCAAAACCCCACCAGGCCACAAGGAAGGTAATGGCAAAAAGATATATCTGGATGGACGCCAGCTTATGGAGCATCTTTTTTTTAGTAATTCCAATACTGTTTAAAAGGGGTTTATGTATTATCAACCACGCCGGAGAGGGGTTGTATCCCAGATCTTGAATGGTCTGTCCCCATTTACTGGAAGGCTGATATCTCAATATGGTTTTCAGGTCAGCCTTGAATCTTCTCCATCGTTTTTTTGAGAATTTCTGTTTTATTTTCTCTTTTTTGGCTCTTTTTAAACCTTCCTTTCTACTGATGGTGCTGTAGGTGTGCATATCCCTGATTCGCTTACCAATGATCTTTGATGATTTGAACTCCCGGTCCGCGAGAAGAGTCGCTTTGTAAAGATCAAAATATCCCAGTTCGTTAAAGTATTTTGTACCCAGTACATAGTGGTAATGGTTCCAGGCGTGGATGGCTTTTACTTCTGTAAGTCCTCTGACCTTGAACCTGTTTTCAACATGAATTGAGGCGACGGCCATGGCGCCGATAATGGCGGTGATAATAACGCCGGCGACTTTCGCCCATGTTTTTTCTCTAAAGATATCCACTGCCCAGGCAATAAAAAGAATCCCGCAAACTGAGATCGCCATCCACATCTTAAACGAGGGAGGGCTCATTTTTCCAAACCGGCCGATAAGGAAATAGCCCAGTATAATGGCAAAGAATACTGCCGGAACCTTAATTAACCACATCCGGGAAAGCTTCTTCACAGACTTCTGTGGATTATCCTTTTCCTCAATTTCCATGGGTTTTTTTGACAAATTCATATCTTCCTATTCGTTCCCTGTCAGAGGGAAAAATATTGTAACCTTTGTACCTTCGGGCGTGTTGTTCGTAAGGGTTATCCCGCCTCCCAGATCAGTCAATATCTGGTGGACTATGGCAAGTCCCAGGCCGGTTCCCATCTTTTTTGTGGAAAAATATGGCTCAAAGAGCCTGTCTCTGTATCCCCTGGGCAGCCCGCAACCATCGTCGTCAATAGTTACGATTATCCGATTATTTGTTTCATCCAACAGGCTTTTGATATTAATCGTCCCTTTTCCGTTTATGGCGGCTACGGCGTTGTCTATAACATTGATAAAGACTCGCTTTACCTGGTCCCGGTCGCAGAACAAAATTAGCTTATTTGAGTCCGGACTGAAATTAAATCTAATATTTTTATGTCCTTCACTATAAAGAAATATAGCTTCGCCTAAAATCTCATTGAGGTTTTGCATCGCGGGGTGAGGCTGGGCCATTCTGGCAAAATTGGAGAACTCGTCCACCATGTTTTTAAGGTCTTCAACCTGTTTAATAATTGTAAAGGTTGATTCAGAGAAAACCTGTTCATCTTCAGCGAAACGACCGCCATATCTTTTTCGCAGCCGCTGAGCCGCCAATTGAATGGGGGTTAGAGGGTTTTTTATCTCATGGGCGATTCTTCTTGCCACCTCCTGCCAGGCCGCCATTCTTTGAGCTTTAACAAGGTCGGTAAGGTCTTCAACCACTACAATTGTTCCGGCGTCTTTATTCTTTTCATCCCTAAGCCTGCTCAGGGTGACCATCAAAGTTCTTTTTCGACCGGCGATTTTTATTTCGATCTGCTTAAGGACCGTCTTCTCGGGATTTCTCATTAGGGCTTTTTCCAACTCTCCGGCGACATTCTCCCCAAACCGCACCCCAAAAACCTCCTTTGCCGTTTTTCCAATGGGATCGGGATGAGTGACTTTTAAAATATTCCCGGCACTGACATTTACAGTGGAGATCAAATTGTTTTCATCAAATGAGATAACACCGGCAGTGATATTTGATAAAACGGTTTTCATATAGGCGTTGCTTTTATCAAGCTCAACATTTGATTCCCTGAGTTCAGTGGCCACTTTCTCAATGGCCTGCCGCCCTTCTCTTAACCTCTGGGTCATGGTGTTGAAGTTCTGAACAAGAACCGCGAATTCGTCTTTGGTAGTAGGAGTGAGGCTGACATCGAGGTTGCCTTTTGCCACCATCCTGGTTCCTTCAGCCAATTTCTGAATCGGCCCCACCATGCTTCTTGATAATAGAAAGCCGAACCATGTGGCTGAAAAAAAGATGAAAAAAGAGACCATGGATAATATAATGACATAGCTTGTCTTCAAGGGATCTTCAAGAATCTGGAGTTGATTATATTCCTCATAGGCCGTAACAATGCTTCCCATTCTACCAAGCAGGCTCTCAGGTATCTCATATCGAACCACAACAAGCCCCACTGGCGCGTTTTCAACAATAATGGGCGCCATGCCCCATACCATTTCGCCCTGTTCACGCTCAAAAGTTTTTGACTCCGATTTTCTTTTCCAGCCAAGGGCAAGGAGCTTTTTTTGAAGATCATTCAAACTTCTTTTAGGGAGCTTTTGCCCTGCTGTAAAACTGGGCATCCCATCCTTTGTTACATAAATATCAATGGCGCTGACGTTGTATTCAGCTTGCCTCTCCTCCACATAATCCTCAACAACGGCATTTGGAAATTTCAATATGAACCTGGAGTCCCCTTTTTCCTTCTCGAATTTATCCAAAACGCCGGATTGTTCGGCGCCCTCTTTTTCCATAGAGCCGCTTTTTGACGGCGCCGGCTCTTCATCAATCTCTTTTTCCAGCCTCTTGCCAAGTTCATTGCCAATCTGTTTGGCAAAAAACATGGCTGATTCCTCATAGGTCTGATAATAGCTCTGGGCCACTTCCAGAGATTCGGAGAGGCTTGACTTTACCTGAATGGAAAACCAGCGATCTATGGAATTAGTAATAAAGGTCACGGCCACATAGAAAAAGGCGATAGTGGGGAACAGGGCAAAAGCGGCAAAAGCGACTATCAGCTTTGTCCGAAGTTTACTTCCAAGAACCCCGGTCCTTCTTTCAAATATCAGCTTGGCGATGTTTCTGAATATGAGAAAGATAAGCATGAATATCAGAATGATATTGGTATTCATTAAGATAAAAAAGAGAAGATTATACGGCGCTGGAAAACTACCGCGGAAATCGAAAAGAGAAGCCTCAAAAAAAAGAAGTACAATCAGAACCACCAGCAAAACAATTACAACAATTTTCTCGATTCTTTTTCGCCTGGCGTCATGCTCAGCGAATTGAACTTCGTCATCCGGGCTGATATTATCTATATTCTTCAAAAGGCCTGGCCTCAACTATGATTGGATGAAACTCTGACGGACAAAAGATTTTTTAATCTTCACCGACCGCCCTTTCATTATTTTCTTTAAGATCAATTCTGAACCAGGGCGACTCAAAATCCCAAAGGGGTACAAAGAAAAACAACTTATCCAGCATTTTCGGCATTTCCACCGGATCAAGCTGCACCTTAATATTTACATAATAATTATTGTTCGCCGAAAGAGCCCCGGCAACAACAACGGGAATCTCCTTGAATGTAACCATGGCCTTTTTAGCGTCATTAAAATTCGAAAACACCAATTTATTACCCGCGTTATCCATCACGACTTCAAACTTCTGCTTTAAGTTGTCAAAATGAACTGAGCGTCTGACCTTCCAGGAGAAAAGCCTCTCATCAGCCCACTTGCTCACTTCACGCTTTAGAGAGAATCTGAAAGTGAAGGTTGTGGTTATCCCGGAAAGTATGGCGTTTTCCACCTTGTCGGAAAAACAATCCATTGCTGTAAAGTTCACAACCCAGTTCTGATTTTGAAGGCGGCTTGAAGCGTCGATAATTCTGACCTTACCGCCGGCGAATGTTGGCGCGGGGAAAATTAAGGCGGTGAAAATGAGCATAGTTACGCCAAAGAATATCCTTAGCGAAATCCGCATTTTCCCTCTGTTTGCCATTTGCCGTCCCTTAT
>CAYSHR010000236.1:0-211 GCA_964430795.1 uncultured bacterium | reverse complement strand
TTCCTCAAATCCGGTAAAAATGATACAGCCATAGGGGATAAAAGGCAATAATAAGAACAAGTAACATTGGGTGCTGGTGAAAATTGAGAAGATCAGCCGGTGAATCCATGATTCGGAACATCATGGAGAACCCAATTGGTTTGTGGGAGATTTTATCAGAAATCAGAAATTGAATCGGACACCTAGAAAAAAGGAATTCCCCCCCGCTTCG
>CAYSHR010000235.1:0-6104 GCA_964430795.1 uncultured bacterium | reverse complement strand
TCAGGATCGCAAACGCCAAAAAGAATGAAACTGACGTAGGAATCCTCAGTAGCGTCATAAGCAACCGGATCCGGATCCCAATGGGCGTCGAAAATTTGAGGTGGAACCCCGTCATCATCGTCGTCGTCGTCGTCATCATCTATTTCATCATCATCGTCATCATCTACTGTATCATCGTCATCATCATCGTCATCGTCCACCCCGTCATCATCGTCGTCATTGCTATCGCCGCCGGGCGTGCAGTAAAAGATAAATAAAACAAAAAAGAGCAGAATTAAAAGGTAAAATAAATCTTTCATTTAAATTTCTCCTTTTATCGATTTTATCGATAGAAGAGGTATTTAGTATGAGATTCGCCGCACCAGCCCTGCTGCCGGCATGGGCCGTTTCCATCATCCCGGGAAAGGTCTTCCCAAAAGTAGGTAAAGAAGACTTTTCTCGTTTCGCCGGGATAGATAAAGGGCGCCTCTATTACAAGCTTGTAATACTCCCCGGCCTCTAGATCATCGAAATATACAAAATAGCTGTCATTTTGGTCGATAAAATATGGTGTGCCTGAAATGGTCTCATCCAAGATATTGCCGTCTTTGTCAAAGGTGCGGGAATGTTCGTAAACTACATTTCTGGGGGGGCTCCGAACTACGAGTGGAACGATGACAAAATAACTGTTTTTTCACACCTTATTTCTCGCGGATTTTGTCCAGCCCATGGGGGTAGGTTCATGGAAACGAAAACAAAAATTATGGCGCCTGTTAATAAAATTTCTTTTTTCATCTAAACCCCCATACTTGCTAGCGAAAATTTCAAAAAACCTTACCTGTTTTTAATTATGTTAAAATCAAAAGTGGAAGTCAATAAAAATCCCTGGAATACTCTGGAATAAAGGGAATAAAGAACCAGAGTCCTTAAGTTAAGGAAGAAGGGAGTCACTTTAAAAAGTGACTCCCAATCGGGGGTATAAGGGCAAAATATGGAGGGTTTGTCACAGAGGGTAATTTTTAAATATTGTAGGGCAACCCCCGTTTTGTTATTAATAAAGCAAAAAGGATACCGGTTATCTATTTTTGCCGGTTATTGAATTTAATCAATGCTTTGTGGAATTACGCCAAAGTCCCGAGAAATGGCTGATTTTCGAAAGATATGAAAAAAGTAGCGGACAATGAATCTTTTTGCATAGCGCAAAGAAGGAACCTGGTAAATGGATAAAGTAATGTCTTCTGATAATTGGCAATTCCCTATTTCTTTGGGAAATTCCTGGCAAGAACATCCATGGCCTGGGAATGAACCCGCCCATTGGTCGCTAGGATATACCTGGTGTGAGAATCGATGGAATTCCCTGTAAAATCGGTTACTTTGCCTTTTGCTTTTTCAACGATAAGCCTTCCGGCGCATATATCCCATGGAGAAAGAGAGAGTTCCCAGTATCCATCAAATCTACCCATGGCGGTCCAGCAGAGGTCAAGAGCCGCGCTTCCCACTCTTCTGACGCCCTGGCAGGAAACAAGCATCTGGGAGAAATGGTCCAGGTTATTTTCCGGATTTGTTCTTTTGTCATAAGGAAAACCGGTGGCAAAGAGGGCTCTGTTGATATCCATTGTATCCGATACGGTGATTTTTTTGCCGTTGAGTGTCGAGTCCGAATCCTTTGACGCGAGAAACATTTCGTTTTGGGCTGGATCATAAACCGCCCCGACAACTACTTCACCATTTAACTCAAGACCCACGGAGACACAGTAAACAGGGACTTTATGGGCATAATTGATGGTAGCGTCAAGAGGATCGATTATCCAGCATAATTCTTTGCCTGTGAGGGTTTTTGCTTCCTCCTCCGCTAGTATATCAGCCTCGGGAGTCTCTTTTGATAGAAACTCAACAAGCATTTTTTCACTGCCCTTGTCCACCTCGGTTACCGGGTCAATCACTCCTTTATATTCTATGGTCCGTTTGCCTGAAAATTCCCCCTTCAGGTAAAGCCCCGCCATTTTCGCGCTTTTTTGGGCAACAGCCAGATACTTTTGAAAATCCATGGCATTCCTTATTCAATATGTTGATTAAAACCCCATATTCTTTTACCGGCAACGGTATTTTTTAAAAATATTCCTTTTCTCCCCTTGACAACACTATCAGAATGGCTATCTTTCCGATGCGAAATTATTTATCCCTTGTATCATTATTCAAGCATGGGTGGAAGAAAAATCAATAATATAAACAAGTTAGATATACTGGTCAGGTTTTATTTAAAATTGGTTATTTGAAATATTCAGGTTTGAAAAATCTTTATGATTTGAAAGGAGAGTTCTGAAATGAAAATCAAACCTTTGCATGATCGTGTTGTTGTAAAGAGGATTGAGGAAGAGGCTGTTGCCGATGGCGGCATTCTTATTCCCGATTCCGCGAAAGAGAAACCGGCTCGCGGCCAAATCACTGCGGTTGGAGGCGGTAAAATCAAGGAAGACGGCTCTGTGCTGCCTCTTAATGTGAAAGCTGGAGACGAAGTACTCTTCTCCAAATATAGTGGCACTGAGGTCAAAATTGGCGGTGAGGAACTTCTGATTATGCGGGAAGACGACATTCTCGGAATTATTGAAAAGTAACTATTTCCGGCCAAGAAAAGGGCCGTTAGAGCAGGAGAATTAAAATGGCTAAAGAGATCATTTTTGGAATGGACGCCAGGCAGAAAATACTTACCGGCGTAAACACTCTGGCCGACGCGGTGAAAGTAACCTTGGGACCAAAAGGGCGTAACGCCATTCTGGATCGCTCCTTCGGTTCACCCAACGTTACCAAAGACGGCGTAACCGTGGCCAAAGAGATTGAACTGGAAGATAATTTTGAGAATATGGGCGCCCAGATGGTCAGGGAAGTCGCTTCCAAGACTTCAGACATTGCCGGTGACGGCACCACCACAGCTACTGTGCTGGCCCAGGCCATCTATCGCGAGGGCATCAAACTCGTCTCCTCAGGTTCCAACCCCATGGACCTTAAAAGAGGCATCGACAAGGCAGTGAGCGTGGTCGTTGAAGAACTTGGCAAGCTCTCTGTGCCCACAAAAGACCAGAAGGAAATTGCCCAGGTGGGAACAATTTCGGCTAATAACGACAAAGATATAGGCGATATTATTGCCAAGGCTATGGATAAAGTAGGTAAAGAGGGCGTTATCACCGTGGAAGAGAATAAATCCATGGATACGATTCTTGAGGTTGTCGAGGGAATGCAGTTTGATCGTGGTTACCTCTCCCCTTACTTCTTTACCGACGCAGAAAGAATGGAAGCGGTCCTTCCCGACAGCCACATTCTGATTCACGAGAAAAAAATATCCTCCATGAACGACCTTCTCCCTATCTTGAAGCAGGTCGCCGAGGTCAGCCGCAAGCCTTTGACAATTATTGCTGAAGATGTGGAGGGCGAAGCTCTCGCCACATTGGTCCTTAATAAACTCCACGGCAAACTGGCTGTGGCCGCTGTCAAGGCTCCGGGATTTGGCGATCGCAGAAAAGCCATGCTGGAAGACATCGCTGTTCTTACCGGCGGCACCGTGATCTCCGAAGAGATGGGTCACAAACTGGAGAACGTGACCATTGACATGCTTGGCGACGCCAGCAAAATCGTTATTGACAAAGACAATACAACCATTATCGAAGGCGCCGGTAATCCAGATCAGATCAAAGCCAGAATCAACCAGATTCGGGCTCAGATCGATTCCACTTCCAGTGATTATGACAGGGAGAAACTCCAGGAAAGGCTGGCTAAGCTTGCCGGCGGAGTTGCCGTTATCAAAGTAGGCGCCGCTACCGAAACAGAGATGAAAGAGAAGAAAGCCAGAGTTGAGGACGCCCTTAACGCTACTCGCGCCGCGGTTGAAGAGGGCATCGTCCCTGGCGGCGGTGTTTCTCTTATTCGGACCTTACCTGCCCTTGCCAAGTTGAAGCTTGATGGCGATCAGCAATCCGGTGTGGATATTGTTGTTCGCGCCCTTGAAGAGCCGATTCGCTGGATTGTCAACAACGCGGGCCTGGAAGGCGCCGTGATTGTAGACAAAGTAAAAGCCGAATCAGGAGCTTACGGCTTTGACGCGGCCATGGAAGAATATGTCGACATGATCAACGCCGGCATTATTGACCCCAAGAAGGTTACAAGGTCAGCTCTGCAAAACGCCGCCTCAGTGGCCTCTGTTATGCTCACTACCGAGGTTATGGTCACAGACAAACCTGAAGAAGGCGGCGGCGCTCCTCCTATGGGCGGCGGAATGCCCGGTGGAATGGGTGGCGGAATGCCCGGTATGATGTAATACCAGGTTATCTACAAATAGAGTCATTACGAATTGAGCGGCTGTTTCGAGCCGCTCTTTTCTTTTGTGGGGTTAATTGAAAATCAGGGGACACGTATCAAGTACATGTCCCCGCTTTTCACAAAAGAACTCCTGTAATTGAAGGATTCCAAAACCGGTTGACAATTTGAAGTTCTCAATTTATATCTATGTGGCCATACCCGGATGGCGGAACTGGTAGACGCAAGGGACTTAAAATCCCTCGGTCGTAAGGCTGTGCCGGTTCGATTCCGGCTCCGGGTACCAGGTAAAAAAGGGGGTAGCCTTTACCGGCTGCTCCTTTTTCTCATTAATGTTCTACAATGGGGTTAAATCTCTCGCCTTCAGACGAATCGCCCAGGGTGCCCACGAATGGTGAACGACGAGTTACGAATGACAAATTATGAAATACAAAACGTATGGGTGCCGTGGGTTGATAGGGCGCCCTTGCCGAAAAAAGAGGGTTGATTTATTCCCTGTCGGCGTCCTTTTCGATAAGTTCATTTATTCTTTGGGAAAACGCTACAGGGTCATCCACTTTGGCTCCCTGACCAAGGACGGCCTGGTCAAAAAGCAGCCTCGCGTAATTATCAAGGCGGCCGTCCTTTGGGTCTTTATCAAAGAGCTTGCTCATGGCAATGATAGCCGGATGTTTCGGATTCAGTTCCAGAGTGCGGTTGGCTTCAGGGAGGTCTCCTTGACCGATATCATTTAGAACCGCCCTCATGTGCGAACTCATGTCGCCGTCTTCAACCACCATGACCACAGCGCTTTGGGTAAGCCTGGTGGATAGCCTGACTGATTTAACCCCTTCTATTTTTCCATTGATAAATCCCAAAAACCGTTTGAACTTATCATCAGCCTCTTTGGCGTCTTTCTCCTTTTCATCTTTCTCCAACTCCCCTTTATCCACAGCTTTAAAGTTCTTACCTTTATAAACCCCAAGGGACGAAGTCACCCACTCGTCAACAGGTTCGGTCATCAGAAGAACTTCCTGACCCTTCTCCTTAAAGGATTCCAGGTAGGGGGACTTCTCCAGAGCTTCGCGATCCGGACCAATGATATAATAAATATCCTTTTTTTCGTCACCCATGGCTTCGATATATTTAGCGAGAGTTGTGAACTGGCCGGGCTCTGTTTTTGTTGACTCATAAAGAAGAAGGTCAGCCAGTTTCTCCCTGTTCGCGAAATCGGAATAGACGCCGGATTTTAAAATAGGGCTCCAGATTCTAAAGAGCTTTTCATAGGTTTCCTTCTCATCCCTGGCCATCTCTTTAAAGGTTTGGAGGATTTTGTTAACGAGTCCTTTCTCTATTTTACCGGCTATGGGATTATCCTGGAGAGTCTCTCTTGATACATTTAGCGGCAGGTCGGAAGATTCCACAACGCCTCTAATAAATCTCAGATATGGTGGAAGCAATGATTCAGCGTTATCAGTAATAAACACTCTTCGAACATAAAGCTGGGGCCCTTGTTCGGCAAGTTCACCCAACATAAAGGCTGGAGGCTTTTTTGATGGAATAAAGAGCAGGGCGCGGTACTCAAGCTGCCCTTCGGCTATAAAATGGATCGTATCAAGGGGCTTTTCGAAATCTCTTGTGATATGCTTGTAAAAGTCAGAGTATTCCTCTTGCCGGACTTCGTTTTTTGGTCGAAGCCATATGGCTTTTCTGGAGTTAAGAGTCTCCTGGACCGTCTCCTTCTTCTCTTTTTCCCCTTTTTCAACATCCATGACATTGGGATGCTCGACTAAGTCTGAAAACTTTTTGACAATTTATTTGATGTGCCACTGATCAAG
>CAYSHR010000234.1:0-6122 GCA_964430795.1 uncultured bacterium | reverse complement strand
TGCCAGATACAAACTCTCCGAGGAAGCTTTTTCAGTGCAGCGGGACTTTTTTATTAAGCAGTTAAACAGCGAAACCGCCTATACATTTGTCTCCATGTATAGAGATGAACCTGTTGGTTTTACAAACGGGTATCTGATTATGCCCTCCAGGGTTTTCAGAAACAACAATATCGGTCTTATCGAAAATATCTATATTAAGCCGGAATATCGCAGAAAAAGGATTGGCGAAAAGCTGGTGAAAAGATGTTATAACTGGTTTTCAAAATTCAATATTGAAGACGTTTATGTGAATGTCGTCCCCGCGAATCAGTCCAGTAGAAGGTTCTGGGAATCCATGGGATACTCTGTTCACAAACAGACTATGGCTCTGGCTTTAAAAAACATACAGTAAGGAAATACCGATGTTCCAAACCAGTTTCTTCCCATCCCAGGGGATCAATATTTACCACCCTCCCGAAGTTTCGGTGACCCCTGATTTACTTTTCGAAACGGAGTTGCTTTTTGTCTGGAATGAGTTGATGGATCCCCATCTTGTAAAAAAGCAGCTTGGAAGATATGTGCCCTTTGTCCATGGGGTTGTACATGATCACCAGAGGGAAATAGGGGCGAAATGGGAGGAGTTGGAGTATTCACTTAGAGAACAAAAAGGGCATATTGTGAGTGGAATTATCCTTATCGGCCTTTTAGCAAATGAGTTCGAAATCCTTGACAAGTATGTCCGGACTCCCATTCATCACAGGCGGGATAAAGTAAAATGCCATATTGGAAGCCTTGAAAGAACAGCTCATCTCTACATCCAGCGGGGAGCACTGCTGGAATAATCCTGAATTGAAATGGGTGGGAAAAATTATCGTTTTATCAGATGACGAGACAGCAAGTTGGCCACTTGTTGCGCGGCGTATCCTTCTCCTTCAATTCCAAGACCGGGCATGACTCCGGGACCTGTATAGAAAACCTGCTTATGGGGCAAGCGATTGGTCAGGAAAGCCACCCCAAAACGATCATCGGGATCAATAGTGGGACGGAAAACCTCTCTGCGCTCGGCCTGATAAAGGGCGAAGGATTCCTCAATGGCGATAAAGTCAAGATATCCATCAAGGAAAGGGATTATTTCTTCAATGGCGCTCACCGCGTCCCTGGAAATCTGCTGGGCCTCGATAACAGTAAGCTCATCACCGTCAGGCTTGACTTTCATTGTAGCCGAAAGGAGTCTTTTGCCGGCAGGGGCGAAAGTGGCGTCTCCTGAATGAGAAAGGCGGAGAAAAACCATATTCCCATTTGTGAGTTCTTTTTCAGGGCTCTTAACAATTATAACATTTTCTTCCATGCCAACCGGCGCCACATGCTCATCAATGCCAAGATAAAGGGTAAAGGTGTGGCAGGAAGGTTCAGGAACGGACATCATCTCTCTAAGCCCGCCCTTAAATGATTTAGGAGCATGAGCTTTGATAAATTCCGCGGGATTTCCAGTATAGAGAATGTATCTTGTTTTTATCTTTTCCCTGACTTCCGGGAACTTTATACCGATTATTTTGCCAAAATCGATCTCCTCAATACCTTTGCTCATATGAAAGGAGCCACGGTAACTGGATATTCTCTCTTTACAAATATCCTCAAGGGCTTTAATTCCGCCATCGGCCTTGAAGATGCCGTTGTTGGTCCAGCCCAGAAGATACGCGGCATAGAAAATTGTTGTCTGATCAGGATAGACCTGGGAAAGAAACTGGGTTTGAGCGTCAATAAAAGCGGCGGCGGGACCGGATAATTTATAAGAATTCAGAAAAGTTTCGTAATCAACTTTGCCCATTCCCTTAAAGGTCGAAAACACCTGTTTGGCAGCCCGCCGGGTTCTCATGCCTTCCCTTATTGTGGATGGTGGAAACACCAGGTCCTGGGATAGGAAATTTCTTATGGCTGAGGCGTAATTGTCAATCTCATTATAGAAGGACATCATCATGGTGGATTGATCAGGAAATTCTCTGGCCAGAATCTCAAAAAGCTCTTTTCGGCCTTGGAAAACATCGATTCGGTTTTGAGGAAGCACAAGTTGGTAAGCAGGTTCGGCAAGAGAAAAACGTTTCTTCTCAAGAACAGGGATGCCTAATTCCTGGAAAATGTCGGTAAAAATCTGGTTTGGTCCAAAACCAAAAAAGAGAGCGGGAAATCGCCTTAGAGTATATTCGCCCTTTTTGATTTCGTGTCGTTCACTTTCAAGATCGACAACTAAGACGTTAAAACCTCTTTTTACCAGTAGGGCGGCGGTGACAAGTCCGGATAGGTTTGATCCAAGCACTGTTACATCGAATAGCTTACCGATCATTTATTCAAACTCGATTTCCGGCTCTTTTGGATTTCTGTCAATAACTTCGCCAATAATCCAGGATTTTTCGCCCATGGCTTTTAAACGCTCCAGAATGCTTTGGGCGTCGTTGGACTTACAGACTACAACAAAACCTATGCCCATGTTAAATGTTCTGTACATCTCCATTTCATCAATGCCGCTCTGCTCCTGGATATAAGTAAAAATGGAGTGAACATCCCATGTTTCTTTGAAAATTCGCGCTCTGCACCTGTCAGGCAGGATTCGGGGAACATTTTCAAGAATTCCACCGCCGGTAATATTGGCAAAACCGCCTATGTTAAAATCTCTGGCAAGGGTTTTTGTAGCTTTGCTGTAAAGCTTTGTGGGGGTGAGCAGTTCATCCCCTACAGTGCCTCTGAATCCATCAACCTTATCATTTACCGTAAGACCGTTCTGGTCAAAAATTATTTTTCGCACCAGAGAGAACCCATTGGAGTGAATCCCTGTACTGGCGATGCCGATGATTTTATCACCTACAGTTACAGAAGCCCCATCAATGATCTTTTCATTTTCAACCACTCCAACCACAAAACCGGCAAGATCATATTCACCCTCTTTGTAAAAATCAGGCATCTCAGCGGTTTCGCCACCAATAAGGGCGCACCCAACTTCTTTGCAACCATTGGCGATGCCCGAGACTACTTCCACGGCGGTTTCGGTTTTTAGATGCCCTGTTGCCATATAGTCAAGAAAAAACAGGGGATCCGCGCCGCTTACAATGATGTCATTCACACTCATGGCTACAAGGTCGATGCCAACTGTATTGTGCTTATCCATCATAAAAGCGATTTTTAATTTTGTGCCGACTCCGTCTGTGGATGTTACCAGGATGGGGTTTTTATAATTGAGGCTGCTTATGGAAAAAAGGCCTGAAAATCCGCCAATTTCCGTTTTTACTTCTGGGCGAAAAGTGCTTTTTACCAAAGGGCGGATAGCTTTTACAAAGTCATTACCGGCATCAATATCCACCCCTGCTTCTCTATATGTGGAATATTTTTTCAACAGATGTCCTTTGAAAAAACAATTATTACAAATGACCCGAATTTCAGATGTTTTTTGTACCTGACAGCATCTAAAAAGTCAATTCTTTAGATTTTTAAAAAGTAATCGTTCAGTCGCGGGGGGGCTTTTTGGAAAAGTGGGGAGATGTACTTGTTACGCGGCCCCTGATCTCTAATAAGGTTTCTTTTTGGAAAAGCGGGAAGATGTACTTGTTACCCAGCCCCGGATTTTCAAAAACAAAATGACAACCTGAGGAATTTTTGATATTCTTTTCAATAAGGTAGTGGTTTAGGAATTTACCTTTGTAACGTAAGTTTATCATTTTGTTGGGAACGCCATTATAAAAAGCTGTAATCAGCCTGCTTCTGAAATTTATGATATTTCTTGTTTTCTAGTCGCATGATTTATGATAGAATAAAAAAAGTTGTTTGAACGTTCAATAAAAGATAGAACTTTTGAGTCGATTACTGGGGGAAGGGGGCCAAATGTTACGTATTATTTTTTCCACCTCTATTATTCTTTTAACCATGATTTTAGCTTCAGTCGCCTTTGCCGCGCCCGCGGGCTATACAAGCTATTATGTACCTGGCAATGAGCAGTTAATCGCGGATATGTATCGCCATATGTATCCTTCATTTTCAGTGCTTCCATTTACTATGCGTCTTACCGCGGTCACCATGGCTCGTGACAACACCAGGGTCTATTATGACCATTGGGAAGATGGCTACGATATCGGTCTTGAGGCATACCCTCCCCACGCGACACAGGGCACAACCGAAATCTATGATGGAAGTTTTGGCGAGACTCTGGTTTTTCATTCAAGGTGGATTCCTGTGGATGATCCGGGATTTTTACCACCTGCAGGCAGCGGAAGGGATCCTGCTTTTCTTGATCCTGATAATATTAGCGGCTACCCTGAGCATGACGGTAATTTTCCCTATGACGGAAGAGATAAAATTGTCTGCGCCGGCGCTCCGACCTTCGCCGCTACTCTTTCAGGTATACATTGGGAATACCAGAATATCTTCCCGAACCAGGATACATGGGAGCTTTTTCCCTTAAAACCTCTTGCCAATAATTATTCTCTTATACATGGTATTGATCTTGCCGACCCTCCATATAATTATGAGGATTTTGGGAACAACTACGCTTTTGTGACAGCCACTCAGGACGGCACTACTGTAACTATTGATGATCCCGCCACAGCCGGTATTGAAGTGATGGTTACTTTAAATGAGGGCGAGTGCTATTTATATGATGGAGGTCCTGGTGGAGATCCTTTTAATTTCCATGTAGGGACAAGAGTTGAGACAGTTGGAGGCGAGTCGGTTATGGTAAATACCGCTTCCAGTGTTCCAAGCCAGGATGTGGTGGCCAATTTTTACGTCGCCCTACCTCAAAGTTTGCTTGGGAATGAATATTTCACATCAATTCCAGCCGACAGCCAACTATATATTCACAACCCCAATGGCGCCGACATTGACATTCAGGTAGACACCGGCGCCGCTCCGGTTGTCGGTACTTTACCTGCCGGAGCTACTCTCTCAATTCCAGATTTATTTAGTATTCCCACACCGGGAAACACGGGAATAAAATTAACCAGCCTGCCATTGGGATCGGGACCGACTTTCCACGCCTTGGGTGTCGCTGACACCGAGGACGCCGGCGCGGATTCGGGATTTACGGTTTACACCGCCTTGGGGGATGAATATTTTGTCCCTATCGGTATGGAAAATTTTTCCACTACCATTGACGACATGGGGAACGCTGTTTATGTAACGCCGGCTCAGGATACTACAACATTCTGGGTGGATTATGATCATGACGGCAATGTTGACGAACAGTTTAACGCTGATGCTTATGATTGTTTTAAAATTTGGGACGGGCTTATACGCCCAGCTGGAGATACAACCGATAATCCCGGTTTCGATGGCAACGACCTGACCGGCGCGAACATCTTCGCCAGCGGACCATTTTCCGCCATATGGGTTCAAGCCCCTGACGAAAACATCCCGGACAATTATGATTTTGTTGACGCCGGGTACACCATCAATCCCATGACCTACGCCTTTATTGTTGAGGCTTTCATGGTTGAGAAAGAGCCGGATCGCTCTTTAACATGCGAAGGGCAGCAGGTGGAGTGGAATGTCCTTCTCCATTCATACAGCGTCAGGCTCAGGATAACCGAGGTGGTGGATATTCTTCCAGCCCATTGGACATATGTGGACGGTACAGCGACCTTTACAAGACCCGGCCAGCAGCCAATACCCATTGATCCCACTGTGACCATGGTTGGCAATAGCCAGAAACTTACATTTACATTCCAGATGCCTCTTTTGGAACATGAAACCGGGTATGTCACATTTGACGCCCAAACCCATGGCGCTCTTGGCAATGTATACAATACTGTTGTTTCCACTGCTTTAGATCAGGGGGATAATCCTCTGGTTAGTGATGACAGAGGATTTATTTACGTGGATATTGATACTGATGGTGATCTTGTTTGTGATCCTATGGATAATTGCGTTTATGATCCGAATCCAAATCAGCTTGACACTGATATAGATGGGTGGGGTGATGTCTGCGATAACTGCCCTTATGATTATAACCCAAGTCAGTTGGATTCAGATGGCGACGGAATAGGCGACGCGTGTGAAGGCGGCGACGACGACGACGACGACGACGATGACGATGACGATGAGGAAGAAGAAGAAGAGGAAGAGGAAGAGGACGGGGCAAGATGTGGGGAGGGAGCAGG
>CAYSHR010000233.1:0-6157 GCA_964430795.1 uncultured bacterium | reverse complement strand
GTTAATATGAAAAAAGATATAAAAATTAAAGCGACAATCTTCACTGCCGCGCTAATTGCCTTTGGAATTTTCTTTATGTTGGAATTTTCAAAAAATAGTATGGCCAATACACCACCGGCAATACTTCAAGGCGAAGTGAACTCTCCAAATAAGGCGCCGATGCATCAAAAATCCGCCAAAGTAAAAATTGTGGCTGTGGGAGATATGATGATCGGCAACTGGGGAGAGGACCTTCTTTATAAATATGGCGCCAACTATCCTTTTGAAAAAGTCGCGCCCTATCTGAAAGAGGCGGACATCGCCACTGGAAACCTCGAGGGTCCTCACTGTGGGGTGGGCAAAGCCATGGATAAAAAATATGTTTTCAGGATATCGCCTAAATGGCTTGCCGGTTACAAGTGGGCGGGTTTTGACGTCCTTAACGTCGCCAATAACCACGCCATGGATTACGGAGGCGAATGCTTTCTACAGTCCAACAGAAATATCAGAAAACTGGGCATGGATTTATGTGGCGGTGGAAAAAATGTCTATGACGGCAATCGCCCCGCTGTTATTGAAAGAAACGGGACCAGAATAGCGTTTTTAGGGTATTCGGCCACCTATCCAAAAGAGGCGTGGGCCGGAGCAAAAACGCCGGGAACCATATTTCCCGAAAGAAGCAGAGTGATTAATGCCGTCAAAGAGGCTTCAAATAAATACGATCTTCTTGTTGTCCATTTTCACTGGGGAGGAGAAGGCAGGACTGTTCCAAAAGATTACCAGAAAGATCTGGCTCACCTGGTTATTGATAACGGCGCCGACCTGGTCATCGGCCACCACCCTCACCTATTGCAGGGGATTGAGTTATATAAAGGGCGGCTGATTTTCTACTCCCTTGGTAACTTTATTTTCGCCAGTTACTCAAAGCGGGCAAAAACATCGGTCATGGTGGCTGTTGAACTTGAGAAAACCGGGAAGATTTTCAAAGCCCGTGTAGTTCCTGTAAATGTCTATAATTATGATGTTCATTTGCAGACGGCGCCTATGCCCGGCGATCCGAATATAATCCAGGAACTGAACGAAGTCTCCGCCGCCATTACCTGGGGAAAAGGAGTCAGGATTGATTCAAAGGGCGGCATTATCCTTATATCCCAATAATACCGGAGATATGATGACATTAAAATCAACGGCGATATTCCTCTTGATGATTTTCGCGGCCTTTTTATCCGGTTGCGCCCAAAGGGCGCCATTACGATTTTTGATTTCCGATGACATTAAGACCGTTGATTGGGTTTCACAATGGAAAGTCCATGATAAAGTCCGGTTCAATCCCAGGGGCATGGTTGTGGCCGGTGATAATCTGATGATCTACGGCGCTTTTACCACCCCCGCCATATCTGTAAGGTCATTTATAATCTTCTCTTCTGATGAGGGAAAGCATTGGCGCGAGGTTTGCCGCCCTGTATATGGTTCAAAGATTATCGCAATGGAATTTCCAGAACCGCAAAAGGGTTTCGCCCTGATTGGCTGGGTTACAGAAGGACCTGGCGAACTCCACCTGGCGCGGACATTTGACGGTGGGGTTTCCTGGGAGCCGTCAGTGATGATACCAAAGGATAATTACTCAGGCCGGCCAACGAGTTTCTCTTTTTCCGATTCATCAAAAGGCGCGATCCGATTGGAGTATATGGATGATAATCCGGAAGGATTGCGCCCTGTATTGGTTACCAAGGATGGCGGTCTTTCCTGGACGCCATTTCAGGAATTCGCCGGAGAAAAGCCGGAGAGGATTGAGGATTTCCCTCCATTTACCGTCTCTTTTAACGGTTTTGATTACAAGTTGGAAAAGTCTGAAGAGGGGTGGAAGCTTAGCAGGTCCTTTTCCGAAAGAACCATGCCCGAGACAGTGTTTATCTTTCCCCATGAGGTGGCGATCTCCCAAATCGTCCTTACTGAGACAGAGGTAGAGGCTGATTGCGGATGCCCGGGTGGTAAAATCAGAAGCCGCATGCTCAAGTAGTTTCTCTACTAGTGAGAAATGGGGGTTAGAACTTAAAAACCTTTGGTTCCTCCGCTAATAAACACTGGGGTCCTGAGCCGATAAGCTCCGTTCTTCCAGCTTCCTCCAAAGCCTCAAAAACGTATCTTTCGTTCTGAGGTTTGAAATAGTGAAGAAGAGCTCTCTGGAGTTTTCTCTCTCTGAAAGCCAGTGGCCTGTATACTTTTTCATTAGTAAATGGGTCGATGCCCGTATAGAACATGCATGTGGATGGAGTCATGGGCATGGGTACAAAATCTTGAATATTATTTTGATCGATCCCCCATCTTTTCATAAACTGGGCTGCTTCAATAGCTTCGTTAAGGCTTGAACCCGGGTGTCCGGCTATGAACCTTGGAAGAAGGGATATATTGCGCAGGTTCAACCTTTCCACTGAATCAAGATAGTTTTCAATGAAATTTACCGTTTGCTCAGGGTGGTATTTTCTTATCCGTGATGTGACCGCCGAGGAGACGTGCTCTATGGCCACTTTGAAATTCACCTGAATGCACTTGGAAAGAACCAGGTCCAATAATTCCGGTCCCCTGCTGTCCGCAAGGAGAATGTCATATCTGAGCCCGGTGTCAATAAAGACTTTTTCAATTGCCGGGATGTTCAGAATGCTCTTGATCAGGTCAATATACTTTCCATGGTCATAATCAAGGTTTTCGCAGATATCGGGGAATGTACAACTGGGGCGCTCACACTTTTCAGTTCCATTGGATTTAAGCCTTTTACAGGACATCTGCCACATATTGCCTGTTGGCCCGCCGATATTGCTGACAACTCCCCTGAAATAGTGAAAGCCGGATATCATTTTGGCTTCATCAATTACAGATTGAGCGGACCTGCTCTGAATATACCTGCCCTGATGAATGGAGTTAGCGCAAAAGCCACACCCGGCAAAACAACCGCGATGAGTATTGAGCCTGAATTTTACCGTCTCAAAATTGGCGATTGCCCCGGCTCTCTTATACCTGGGGTGAGGTGTGCGAATGAAGTCCATGGTAAATAAATCATCCATCTCCTCTGTAGTAAAAGGGTACTGGGGAGGATTCTGGATGATATAGCTTGCCGGGTGTTCCTGAACAAGGTGCTTGCCGGTGTATGGATCGTTGGCAAAATAGTGGGCTCGAAAAGCTTCGAGATAGGCGTCCCTGTCAATATAAACCTGTTCAAAACTGGGAATGTGAAGATAATCATCTCCTATGATATGTTTAATGTCGGCGCCACGCTCCATGGGAAGTTTCCAGCAGGTGCCGCGGATATCGTTAATCTCATTTACTGACTTGCCCGCGTCAAGGCGTTTGGCTATCTCCACAGCTTGTCTTTCACCGGTGCCGTATACAAGCAGGTCCGCCTCGGATTCGGCCAGAGCGCTTTTCTTTATCTCATTATCCCAATAATCAAAATGAGCAAGCCTTCTGATGGAGGCTTCAATATCGCCAATTACAATGGGAGTATCAGGAAACAACCTGCGAATTGTTTGTGAATAGACTGTAAGAGCATGATCAGGTCGCTTGCCGGGCACTCGACCGGGAGTATAGTTGTCAAACTTTCTTCTCTTTTTGTTAGGGCTGTGATTCGCCTCCATGGAATCCCTGCAACCGGAGGATATCCAGAAGAAAAGTCTTGGCTTCTTTAAATGAGCGAATTCCATATCTCTAAGGGGATTTGGCTGGGCGATTATCCCCACCCTGAACCCCGCCCTCTCCAGAACTCTGGAGATCATGGCGACTCCATAACTGGGATGATCTATAAAGGCGTCCCCGGTGACAAGAATGATGTCAAGCTCATCCCATCCCCATTTATCCATATCGAATCGAGACATTGGGAGAAAATAGCGATGCATTTTTTTTACCTCATTTTACTTGTAATATTTAGCTAAGTATTTTCTAAAGTCTTCACTGTTATTGTAAAAAACAATGATGGATTTATTCGATATTACTCCATTATTTTATTGGCGACTATTGCCGTAACTTTTCAATTATCCCAGTTACATGATCTTTGGCCTTTTTAACGCTGATATCCATCCCATGGCCTCTTGCCAGCAAAGCTGTCAGGGCTGAAGAAAAAAGGCAGCCTGTGCCATGCACCGATTTCCCTATAATTCTTTTTCCATCGAACTTTGCCAAAGACCCTTCTGTTGCCAGATAATCAACAGGCCGGCCTTTTAAGTGCCCACCTTTTATAACCACCCACTCCGGCCCCATTTTCAGAAGAATTTTTCCGGCTTTCTCAATTGACTTTTCCCCTGTAATTTTCAATCCGGTCAGAAATTCCGCTTCCGGCACATTCGGAGTTATAACCCTCGCTTTTGGAAAAAGAAGGGTTTTCATTGTTTCAATACCCGGGGCATCCAGAAGAACCGTGCCATCAGACGCGTTTATTACAGGATCGATTACAATGGAACCAGAATGAAAAAGATCTAAAGCCCTTGCCGTTTCTTTCACTGTGGCTTCATTAAAGAGCATGCCGACTTTTATGCCGGCAATCCTTCTCTCCCTTGCCAGGAGCCTGGCCGATTCATAAATAGTGCCGGCGGGCACTTCAAAGGCGCCGGCGATTCTATTGGCGCCTTGTACTGTAAAGGCGGTCATAATCGCCATTCCATCAAAACCAAAGGTTTCAAAAGTTCGGCAATCAGCAAGAATTCCCGCACCGCCGCTCGTGTCAAATCCGGCAAAAGAAACTAACCCGGATTTCTCACCAGTTTCCTGCTGCGGTCGCCGATCTGCCGGTAACTTCAGGGCGTTCTCCTTCTGGTCGCCTTGACATACCGTCAAGTATGCCTTTGACGCCCGCCAGTCCGAGCACCCTGAATTTTCAACCATCTCGCCGCCCTCGCTACGAAAAATGGTGAGAAATACGGGCTAACTGCTTTTGCGACATAGTTCATTTTGTAAAAAATAGATAATACAGGATTTTATTGAATCCAACCCCAATTAAATATAATTTTTTTTATTATGTATGTTTCTTTTCTATGACATCCCTTTTGCCCAAGAGAATCAATATAATAAAAATACATTAAAAAAGTTAAAAAATAAAGAAGAAAAGCCCAGACCCTCTACGATGAAATAAATTCAATCAAGGAGGATCAATTGGTTTTAAGGCGCTGACTGAATTCGAATATAGATGGCAGGAAACTTTCGTCTTTCCATCTGTGCCATATTGGGGAGCCTCTTCCCGGCAAAGCTTGAAAGCTTTTGGGCATCTGGGATGAAACCTGCAACCCGGGGGGTAATCTGTGGCGGCGGTGATCTGCCCTTTTATGCCCGGCCCGGGCTTTCCTGAATCTAGAGAGAGAGCGGCCTTTAGCAGCCCTTGTGTATATGGGTGTAATGGATTGCCAAAAAGGGTTTTCGCGGTTGCGGCTTCCACTATTTTCCCGGCATACATGACGCAGATATAATCAGCGACCTCCGCTACAACTCCCAGGTCATGGGTAACAAGAAGCACGCCAAGGGAGAACTCTTTTTTCATCTTGTTTATAAGACCGAGAACCTGGGCCTGGACTGTGACATCGAGGGCGGTTGTGGGTTCGTCAGCGATAAGGAGTTTTGGTTTTGCGGCAATTGCGCAGGCAATCATTACTCTCTGTCGCATACCGCCTGAAAGCTGCCCTGGATAGGCTTTCCAGATGTCCTCGCCGCCGGATATGCCCACCTTTCTTAAAAGCTCGATTCCATCAGTCATGACCGCCCTCTTGTCCCTTTCAGGGGCCATCTTCAGCACCTCGCCAATTTGGACGCCCACCGTAAGAACAGGATTAAGGCTGGTCATGGGTTCTTGAAAAATCATTGATATTTCCCGGCCCCTTATTTTTCTTAAGGACGATAACGGTATGCCCATAAGCTCTCTCTCCTGGAGCTTGATGGAGCCGGAAAAGGTTTTAAGGTTTCGTTTAGATAAGAGTTGAAGGATAGATAGGGCGGTAATTGTTTTACCGCAACCAGACTCTCCCACAAGAGCCACGGTCTTGTTTTTATCAATGGAAAATGAGACGCCATCCACCGCTATGGCGATTTTAGACCCAACTGAAAAATTTACTGTCAGGTCCTTAACTGACAGGAGAGCCATTATCAGTTTTCATCCTTGGTCTTCTTTAACTTGTCCTGGAATTCAATAATATCTATAATG
>CAYSHR010000232.1:0-6162 GCA_964430795.1 uncultured bacterium | reverse complement strand
CTGGACTTTTTTGAATTGGACCAAAACAAGATGGAGGATTGGAAAGGGATAATTTCTCCATCCAAAAATACTTTCGTTTCAATTATTAATGGTGAAAAACTCCCGGTTCTGACTTTAGGCAATCAGGAAAAAGCCCGGGTGGAAAAAGAATCACTCCTTGCCCGTTTTGACAGTTTACCAAAGACGCTCAAAAGGCCTGATGGTTCAAAATATCTCTACACGGTAAGTGAACTGACAACCTTCGCGAAATGCCCTTTTAGATATTACCTGATTTATGTTCTCGGCCTTCCTCCTGGAATTATCCATGATTTTGAAAAAGTTTCTTTCCATGTGGCCGGCTCGGATGACAAAGGAGATGGATTGGTGGAAAATAGCGATTCAGCCGTCAATTTTGGAAACGCGGTGCACCAGATGTTTGCGGAAACAAAGCATGACGACGTTAACTGGAAAGATATGGCAATGGAAATTGGGAACAGCTTTTTTGAGAACGCCGAAGAGACCGACAAAGCCATTAAGCGGGTGGAAAACTTCTACAGAAATCCCCGGTGGAATTCCATTTGCGCCCATAGTGAAATAAACAAGGAGCTGCCCTTTCTTTGGAAGCATAATAACCGCCTTGTTCGTGGAAAAATTGATCTTGTTGTCAATACGCCAAAAGGGTATTGGCTGGTGGATTACAAAACAAATAGAGCTTGGAAAAACGGCACAAGCGGAATCGCCGGGATGTATAAACTACAGATGATCTATTATTTTATCGCGATTAAAAAACTCTTCGGCGTGGCGCCATACAGGGCAAGTCTTTTCCTCACTGAAACTGATAGGTTTCTTGATTTGACCATTGATTCGGAATCGATTAATCAGGCCTCGGATAACATTGACGCGATTCTAATAGCCGACGCTGCCGGTTTATATATTAAAAACGAAAGGGAATGCTCTTTCTGCCCTGACAATATATTTTGCTTGAAGGATTAGATTTTAGCGGCTAAAGGTGACATTCTCTCAGATCAAAGAGGATAATTCATTGAAAGCTAAACAATTTGGAGGATTAAAATGATTCGGGGAATATTTTTTCTTACGGTTGTGATTTTTATTTTGACTTCTTTTACCATCTTATGGGCTGCTCAATGGGAATCTACAGCCAAACCTTTCTGGCAAAAAAGGGATCACCAGCCCTCTTTGCTAAAAGGGATAGAAGTCTATGAACAAGCCCTGACAAAATCACCTGGCAGCGAAAAGTTGCTGGTTCAGCTTTCCCTGGCCTATTACTGGAAGGGCAACAACCTAAAGGGTGGCGACAAATCCACAAGAATAGCCGCTTATCAGAAAGGAATGGATTACGCCACCAAAGCCATAGGTGTAAATGGCGCGAGCGCCGGTGGGAATTTCTGGTATGCCGCTAACCTTGCAAGCATGGGACGAGAAAAGGGTATTCTGAAAAGTGTTTCTCTTCTTCCTGACATAAAAAAACATATTACCCTTACAACAAAAACAGACAAATTCTATTATTATGGCGGTCCTCAGCGCCTAACTTCGAGAATCATTACAAAGGCGCCCGGATTTTTAAGGTCAAAATTTGGATATAAAATTGAAGACGCGGAGAAGATGCTCAAAGAAGCCATAGCTAAATATCCGAACTTTACTTTAACCTATCTCTTTCTGGCTGACGTGTATAAAGACATGAAGCAGCACGACAAAGCCAGAGCCGCTCTTGAGAAAGTGCTGACAATTCCTCAAAACGCCATGCCGGGTTTTGCTCCTGAAAACCGCAGGGATAAAAAGATCGCTAAAGCCCGATTGGCGAAAATGAAATAAGACGGTAAAAAATATGCGGGACAAAAAATATAATTTCGATGATGTTCTTTCAATTATTCGCAGGTTGCGCTCGGATGACGGGTGCCCTTGGGATAACGAGCAAACCTATGGCTCGTTAAGAAAATACCTTCTTGAAGAAACCTATGAAGCCCTTGACGCCATTGATTCAGGGGATTTTTCCATGCTCTGCGAAGAACTGGGCGATTGTATCTGGGAGATTCTTTTCATCGCCAGAATCGCCGAGCAGGAGAAACGTTTTTCCATTGACGACGTGGTTCAGGTTTTGGCAAAAAAGATGATTCGCCGCCATCCACATATCTTTGGAGAGGCAAAGATAAAAGATTCGGAAGCCGTTCTAAAGCAGTGGGCCAGAATCAAGCTTGAAGAGGGAAAGACGTCTTTTACAAGTGATATTTTGGATAAGATTCCCAAATCCACTCCCGCGCTGCTTCGCGCGTATCGCATTGGCGAACGGGTGGCGAAAGTCGGTTTTGACTGGGAGAATGGGGATCAGGTGATGGAGAAATTTCACGAGGAGATTGACGAATTCAAAGAAGCCATGGACCATGGAAACAAAAAGCGAATGGAAGAGGAGTTTGGCGACATGCTTTTCGCCCTTTCCCAGGTCGCCCGCCATCTTGACATCTCTCCTGAGGACGCGCTGCGTAACGCGTCTGACAAATTCACCAGACGGTTTTCCCAGGTGGAGAAAGAAGCGAAAGAGAAAGGGCAAGAGCTTGCCAATATGTCCATAGATCAGCTTGAAGCCCTTTGGAAAAATTCAAAAAAGAAGGTGGATTGAATATATGTTCCTAAGACTCTTTCTGCTTTTTACAGTAGTTCCCGCCATTGAGCTCTATCTTCTTATAAAAATCGGCGGTCTTATTGGCGCGGAACGCACCATTGTCATAATCGTTCTTACAGGCGCCATCGGCGCTTATTTGGCAAGACGTGAAGGCGCTAAAGTTTTTTTCACTGTCCAGGAAAAGCTCTCCGCGGGGCAGATTCCCGGTACTGAACTGATTGAGGCTTTGTTGCTTCTTATTACAGGGGCGCTGCTTGTAACACCGGGGTTTTTGACTGATATTGTCGGCCTCCACCCTTTGGTTCCCCCCGTAAGAAAAAAAGCGGCAAATGGTTTAAAGGCGCGGGTCGCCAACAAGCTTGTTCTTTCCCAACGTCCCCGTGGGCATGGTCCCGGACCAGGCCCGGAATCAGGCCCATGGGACAATCACTCATGAAATTACCAATAAAAAGAGCGATACTCTCCGGAGTAATCATTCCCGGCCTGGGGCAGTTCAAAAATGGAGATAAGCTAAAAGGCGCTATTTACCTTCTAGCCGCTCTGCTTGTTGTCGCGGGATTGCTCACAAAAACAGGTTATATTTTTAGTGATTATTTCAAAGCCGTTGCCGCGTATGCCGACCCCATGACTGCCAGTTCGCCGGCAGTGGAAGTAAAAACTTTTCTGGGCAATCTTATGAAAACTTTTCTGGTCTGGGGCCTGGCTGGACTACTTGTATGGGGCGCCTCCGCGGGGGATGCCTATTTTTCCGCCAAAAGAAAATATGGCGATATTGATGAACGGAAATTGAGATAATCGCCCTGAAGTACAGTAGATCATTTTCAGGGGGCGCGGGTGAAATCCATATGGGAATTGAGCATTCGAGTGGTTGTGAAGTAATTTGATTTTATTTCCACCTCATGATAATTTCTTGACAAAACAGAATATCATTTACAGGAGAGTAACAATGACTATCGAGAAGGTTTTTGTAATAGGCGCGGGGCAGATGGGTAATGGCATCGCCCAGATATGCGCCGTGTCGGGTTATTCGGTAAAAATGCAGGATATTGAACAATCGTTTCTCGACAAAGGCATGGCGACTATAGACAAAAATCTATTCCGGGGCGTTAAAAAAGGGAAAATGACAGAAGATGAGAAAGGGCAAATCATCAGAAGAATCACGCCGACCCTTGACCAGGATGACGCCTCGGATTGCGACCTGGTAATCGAGGCCGCCACGGAAAAAATCGATCTTAAAAAACTGATCTTCAAAAAGATGGATGACGTTACAAACAAGAATGTGATTCTGGCCACCAATACAAGTTCACTTTCGGTTACCGAGATTGGCGCATCCACCTCACGCCCTGACAAGGTAATCGGCATGCACTTTTTCAACCCCGTCCCTGTTATGAAGTTAATTGAGATCATCAGGGGAATTCAGACTTCCGACGAAACATATAAAATCATATATGACTTGTCCGTCAAGATAGGCAAAACCCCCGCCCAGACAAAGGACATTCCCGGATTTATCAGCAATCGGGTTTTGATGATAATGATCAATGAAGCCATATTTTCCCTCTATGAAAACGTGGCGACTGCCAAAGATATCGATACGGTAATGAAACTGGGCATGAACCATCCCATGGGACCCCTGGAGCTTGCGGACCTTATCGGTCTTGATACCTGCCTGCACATAATAAACAGGCTTTATACTGGTTTTAATGATCCGAAATTCCGGCCGTGCCCTTTACTTGTAAACATGGTAAACGCGGGGTATCTGGGAAGAAAATCAGGTAAGGGTTTTTATGATTACTAATTTTCAAAGACACTCAGGTTTTTTGTTAATCGCGATTTTCCTCTTCTTCGCCATTGTTTCATTCTCCTGCGATGACGATGACTCTTCGACAAGTCAAGGGCAGGCGGATGATGATATCGCCGACGACGATGATGACGACAACGACGATGATAATGACAACGATGATGATAATGACGACGATGACTTTGAGGACATTGAAGCGAAAGTAACGGTCTTTGATCCTCCAACAGGAAATCCCCTTGGCAGACGGCTGCTGGTGGTGACAGACACGCCGTGTAAAATCTCGGGCAAGGCGACAACCACGCTGGAGCCCGGATATGGGCCTTCAACTCCAAAAATAAGCGAATACGGAAAGATACATGAATTCTGGTTTTTCGGCCTTTTGGAAGATACAACTTTTGAGTACAGATTTTACCTTGAGGATGGTTCAAAAGGGCTGGTGGCCAAAGGAGAGTTTGATACTCCCGCCCTTCCCGCTGACAAAGTCCCGGAGCAGCAGATACTGGAGTACGAGGAGGATTCGGGCACAGACTGGTACGCGGTCCGTTTTGGATATCAGAAAAAGGACTACACCCTCAAGCTCATCTATGATCGCAAAGGGCGGATTCGCTTTTATCATGAAGCCCTGGAATATAACAGAAAGTGGACCCAGGTTCTTGATAATGGAAGCCTGGTTGCCGGTTCCAAACACGAACTCTGGGCATTTGATCTGGACGGCGCCGAATACATTTTGTTTGCCCCGGTGATTTCGGTTCCGGTTATCTGGGAAACCCACCACAAGTTTTATGTTGGCGGATACGAAGCCGAAACAGCCATTGTAATGTATTCCAGGGAAGGGCCGGGAGTCGAATGCGATCTTGTCACACCTACTGATAAAGTTGTAGGCGACGGCATCGCTGAGATTGACCGGAACGGAAACGAAGTATGGCGCTGGGATATATTTGATCATACCGACGTCATACCGGTGGCGGACACAATGAACGTCGAGCATTGCCTTGGCGGTGCATACGGAAGCAGATTCGACTGGACCCATGGCAACGCGGTTATTCCATACCCCGGCCAGGACGCATATCTGATCTCCCTGAGAAATATAATGAGGGTTGTAAAAATTGACAAGGCTTCAGGAGATGTTGAATGGCAGATGGGGTTGGGGCTTGATTTTGAATGGATCGGGGATGAGGCTGAGGAGGATAAATGGTTCCGGTTCCAGCATGATCCTCTCTGGCTCGATGGAGACCGATTGCTGATTTATGACAACGGCTCCTGTAGATTGGAAGGGCAATCGTGCTACGCGGGTCCCTGGTCAAGAGCCCTGGAATTGCAGGTTGATCTTGACAACATGACAGTCCAGCAGATATGGGAACATCGCCACCCTTACCATAACACCCTGGGCTCGGTTATCAGACACGAGAACGGCAACACCCTTGTTTCCAGTGGCTCAGGACGATATCTTTTTGAAATCCCACCTGGAGGAACCGAAGGTGAGGAGATTTTTATAATGAAATACCCCTATGGCGGAGTCAGGGCGGAATACTATAAACCTCTGTGGGTATATGATGAATAATTTGGAGAAGATTCCATGGCAAGCTCTTTAAAATTTACTTTCGCGCTTTTTCTCGTACTTTTTTTCTTTCTTGGCCTCTTGTCAGGCTGCTCCCGCGATTCTGATGATGACGTCGACGACGACGACGAAGATGACGACGACGACGAAGACCAAGAAGACGAAGACGAGGAGGACGCGGACCAGCAC
>CAYSHR010000231.1:0-6174 GCA_964430795.1 uncultured bacterium | reverse complement strand
TTCAGTGGCGATAATCAACTTTCCTCTGACAATAAAAGGCGCCTTCCATTTTTCCAAAAGCCTCTTTAACAGCGGGTTGCCCTTGATGCAAAGCTCCCCTTTTAACGAACCTGGAGGATAATAAATTCCTCCGTGAATTACCCCGCTATTGTGGGTGGAGGTTTCCTGGCCGAGGGCGTCGTTCTTTTCAAGTAGAATCACCTTGAATCCGCTTTTGGCAAGATAATAGGCGCAGAAAAGACCTATAATTCCTCCACCAGCCACAACTACATTAACTTGATTTCCGGTATTCATATAAAATCATTCCATTTACTGTAAAAGAAAATGGGTTTTTTTATCTTAAAATAGAATGAATAGCACCTGTCTTAATATTCTATTTTTCAACTTTGACTTCAATCAAAAGATAAGAATTTGAAGCGCCGCCGCTAGCGGAAAAACCGGAAAAAATCTCGCTGACAACCGTTTTTCCAGAAACACTGTCCGCGCCGATTAACATTCTCTGCCCTTCTTTTACCATCACTTCCATCCGGTAATTGGTAAGTTGTTTTGTTTTAACTCCGCCGGCTGAGAAATATGTGAGTACGGGTGTAATCTTGACCCTTACTCCTTCCTTTAGCACCATGGGCTCAACCACAAGCCCGGTCTGAAGATGGGTTATGTTGGCCGATCTGAACCTATATCCTCTTTTTTCCCAGTATTCAATACTGTCTGAAGCGGCTACAAGTTTGCTTCCGGTAACCAGGGTGCCTTTGCCGCCGGAGAGGACCTTGAGCCTGGTTTTTGTCGCTGATGATGACGAATGGATTTTGGACGAGCCTGAAAGTCTGACAAAGGCGCCGTCGTTCCTGACGTTGGCGGTTCCGACTTCCCAGTTTCCATTCTTAACTTTCCAGTCAACTTTTACACCGCTGTTTGAAAGAACTGATTTACCGATGGTATGGACCTTCAGGATTACATTTACCGGGGGGACATCCTGGGTCAAAAGAAGCCTGGCCACCATCCGCAGATTAGCCTCCTTATCTTTTACAACCAGGCTGTTGGTCCTATGGTCAGCCGTTACAGAGCCGGTTTTAGACAACGCGACCTTGACTATCGGCAGAAGTTCCGCGGCTTCCCTGTATTGAATTTTAAATATACGCACCTGATCGGCCTTAGCAGGCGGACATATGAAAAACAGAAGCGCGACACAGCAAAGGATTGTTTTTCCAAGTCTCATGCTTCCTCCAGGCAGTGCTTTTAAAATTTCAAGGTTATTTGATTTCTTTTCTGGTTATTGTCCTATAATTCTGATAAAAAATGAACCGGAGAATGTTAAATTGATATTATTCTCGAAAACGCCGATTGTTCCTTCTCTTGACAATTTGGCTATAAATCTGAAAGAATAAAGTATTCATATGAGGAATATTGAGATGCAAAATAACAATGGAGAAAGCCTTGTGATCAAGGGTGAGATAGCGGGAACTCACCCGGCAAAACTTCTATTCAGAATTATTAAGGGCAGGAAATCCGGAGTTCTTACTTTTGACGACAGCGTTACGAAGTTGAGACTCTTTTTCAAAGATGGCCGCATTATCGATTATTTTGATGGAATTAAAATCGATAAAAACTTCCGGCGCTATCTTGTAAGAAATAAAAAGGTGACTGCTGATGAACTAAAAACCGCAAGAAAAAACGCGAAAAAAGAGAAGAAAAACACCATAGAACTATTAATCGAAAAAAATATTCTTGACAGGTTTGAAGCCGAATCCGACGCCTCGGAATTTTACTGGAAGACCGTTCCGGGGGCTTTTTCCTGGAGACACGGCACCTTCTCCTTTAAAGATAAAAAAATGGCTAAGCACCCAGGCAAGCCTGAAGTTTCAAAAACCCTCAATCTCATACTCAATGGTATAATTGATAAATACAATTATAGAATGATTGAGCAGCGTTTGAAAAAACGCATGAAAACAAAAATTCTTGTTAATAAAAATTCCAAGTTTACAATTGAGGATATTGATCTTAACGAAAACCAAAAAGCTTTTATAGATAACCTGGTTGCCGGAATGCCCCTTATAAAAGCCCTGGGCGCCGCGAAACTACCCCATTCCGAGGCTATTGCCCTTGCTTTTACCACTCTTACTTTCGAAATTCTCAAATTTAAATCCAAACCCAGAAAAGCCCCTCCAAAAGTAAAGAAGAAAACCGCGTTGGATATTGCCATGGAAGAGGCCGGAAAAAGTGTTGACAAGATCAAAAAACGCGTTTCTGAAGAAAGGGCGGCTGAAGCGGAATCTATTGCCGCCGGTTTTAAATCAGTCTCCGAGGAAGAGCTTCAGGGCAAACTTCAAGAGATGTACAAAGAAGGTGAGCCGGAGGTTAAAGGAGAAGATCAGATAGAAGGAGAGTCCTCTTTTGACTTTGAGAAAGACGCTGATGATGGCGAGAGTTATGCCGACTTTGAAGGAGACGAGAACTCTTTTGGTGAAGATTTTTCCCAGGATGGAGCAGAAGGCGACGAGGAATTTTCATCTGATGAAGAGGATTATGGATTTGGCGACATCTCAGATGAATATGAGGAAGGCGAAGAGGGCACCGGGGATTTCGGCGATCTTGATTCCTTTGAAAATGAACCGGAAGAACTCTCATTCAACCCTGATGATACAGCCCAGGATGTCTTCAAACTGGGGATAATATATGAAGAGCAAGGCGCCTATGAAACCGCTGTAAAAGCCTATGATGAAGCCATTTCCCGAGGTTTTGAATCCTTGGAAGCCACTTGCAGGAAAGGGTGGGCGACGTATAATTCGGATCCTGATTCCGGTGGATTTGACCGAGGAGCCGCGGTTTTGCAGGAAGTTATTAAACAGGACCCCAACTCATTTTACTCCTACCTTTATCTGGGGAAAATATACGAAGCTGAAGCTGACCTGAGTATGGCCGAGCTATACTATATCAAGGCTCTTGAGCTTAATAGAGAATGTGAGGAAGCCAAAAACAGCATTAAGCGGCTTTATGAGGATAAATGACATCTACTTTCAGATCCTCCCTTCAATCTTTGCGCGCTGAAATTTCTTTTCGCAAATTTCATAACCGGATTCATAAACCTGTTCTCGAATATATGGAGCTTGCCTACAGAGAACGGAGCCCCGTTTTTAGCCAATTACTTAAAGGGCGCGGACCCTTTTCTCCTTTTCTGGAACTTGGCGCTGAAACAGCGGCCAACTCCCTGGCCCTTGTAAATGATTTAGGGGCATCTGGCATAGCAGGCGATATCTCCCCGGATTCCCTTATGGCCATCTCAATGTATGGTGAGAAAATGAACAGGAAAAAAGCACCCTACCCTGTTGTTCTGGATGCTCATAACCTTCCTTTTATAAATGATTCCTTGCCGTTTATTTTTTCCTGGGGTTCCCTTCATCATTTTAGAAAACCCGCCCTTGTTTTAAAGGAAGTGCGCAGGGTAATGTCGCCGGGAGGGCTTTTCTTTTTTGATGGTGAACCTGTAAAAAGAAAACTCTCGGCCAATCTCTGGACCACTAAAGCTTACCAATTTATGAACTGGTTTGAAAAAGCCGTGTTAAGAGCCGGTATTTTGCCATACCTGGCTGCCATAGACGGCGCCGAAGCATTAAAAGCCGGCGTGGATGAGAAGAAGCTTCCCATGGCAAAATGGGAAGAACTTATGACCTGCTTTGACAATGTAAAATGGAGATATTCACCATATATCACTGCTGAAATACCGGCAGCAGGGCAATTTCCGCAAAAAATCGTGAGCCGGATTGTGGGCGCCGACAGGGCAAAAAGAGAGGTTGTCTCATTATTTGGAGGCGCGGTGGGGGGAGAATGCCAATTTGTTAAAGCATCTAAGGGCGACCCTGTTTTAAATATTGAACAGGCTTTCGCATGCCCTGATTGTACAAAATCAAAAGAACGGCCTGGGCTTGTAAAAAGAGAAAATTATTTTAGGTGTAAAGAATGCGGGAGAAAATTTCATAAAAGAGACGGAATTCTTTTTCTACTTTCTACTTTCTTCAGATACGGAGAATTCTTTAATTGATCTCTTTTAACCTTGGGAAAGATTTGCAAATCTAAGACATTAATGATAACAACTGCCTGAATAAATTCCGTTTCTTTGCCCTTTCGGAGGAAAAAATGAGTTCCAGATCAGTGTTTATGATTATTATCGTCTTGGTTCTTTTTGCTGGGACCGGCGCTTATGGCAAAGAATTCTCGGGCAATTATAAGATAGAGCAGGACGGCAAGCTTATAGGCGCCGAGAGGTTCAGCATTAACTTCAAGGCTGACGGCTCGGTTATATCCCAATCCCAGAGTACAATAAAACAGTCTGACACCAATACCGAATCCTATACGAAATTGGCTTACAGGTCAGGCAGAGAGCTTAAAGATTACCAGCGGGAAATCTATGTAAACAAGGTGCCAAACAAGCTTGTAGCTGTAAACCAGGGCAACCAGGTTCTTCTCCAACTGGCTACCGGAGTTCACAATCAGGAAAAGACCATCCCTGTCCATTCTCACACATTGGTTCTTGATGTTGGTGTTTTTCATCACTATCACTCCCTTCTTCAGAGATATAGAAAAGACGGTAAGAGCAAGCAACATTTCTGGGCGATAATTCCTTCAGAATCCAGAGAAGTAAAAGTGAACGTGGAGTTCATCAAACACGGCACCGCCAAGGTGGAAAATGGATATTTTGAAGGTGATAAATATTTTGTCAGTCAGCCGGATCTGGGAGCGGTTCTCTGGGTTGATGAAAGAGGTAAAATTTTTAAAATTGAAATTCCCATGCAGGGAGTCAGCGTTGAGCTTAAAGGATATAAAGGCAAAAGGGCAACCAGCGCCGTTGAGGGTACGGCTATACTGAATCCTTTTGTAAAAGAGAATATAGAGTTTTTCTCAAAGGATAAAACAAAGTTTGCCGGTGATATAACCAGACCCCAAAAGTTTACAGGAAAACTTCCCGCTGTGATTTTTGCGTCAACATCGGGTCCCCAGGATAGAAACGGCTATAACGTAATCGGCAACATTCCCACCCATACCGATAAAATTCTAAATCGCATGACTACCGAAGGTTACATTGTCTTGCGATATGATGACAGAGGAGTTGGCGAATCCGGAGGCAGCCATTCCCGGAACGCTCTTTCAAAACAGCGGGAGGATATTGGGGCGGCTCTGGAATTTTTAAAAGCAAGAGAAGATGTCGATATCGATAGAATCGGGTTGATCGGGCATGGAGAAGGGGGCAACGCCCTTATGCAATTCTGCGCCGGCAGAACCGATATAAAGGTTCTTGTGCTCCTGGCGCCCTGCTCCATATCTCTGACCCAGTTGGCTATCCGGCAGATTAAGACAAGATTGAGAGATGAAGGCGTTGCCGACCCCGAAGCTTATACCTCCTCGCCGATTTACAGGGTGATAAAAATTTCCAGAGAACAGATGGATAAGGAATTTATTGTTATCGGCCAGCGTCCCGTATATCTGGCTGTATACAGAGAATGGGACGCCATGAATCCGGTTTCCGACATTGGAAAGGTCAAAATCGCCATTCTTCACATTCAAGGAGGCAATGATCACCAGGTTTTCCCCGACCTTGCCAAGGGCCTTGTTGACGCCCATAAATCAGCCAAATACACTTTCAAAAAATTTGATGGTCTTGACCACTTCTTTGTTCAATCCTCCGGCTCCCCTGGTGAATACTCAAACCCCAATAGAAAGATTGATCCGGAATTTCTTGATTATCTGGTTAAATGGTTAGGAGCGAATCTCTAACCGGCGAGCCGCCGGTCCTGATAATTTTGGATACAATCGTTCCAATATCCTCAAATCAGAAAAGAAAAATAATAAAGGACCAACAGCAAAGGCTTTAGCTGGTAAAAGAGATATGTGAGAGGGTTCAAAAGGAATGTGTCCTTTTTATCTAGTTCCCGTCCTAAAACCCGGACAGGGCTGATTTTGGTTTCTAGGCCGGGAATGAGTAATTTTTTTCAAGGTCAAACAAATCAAGGATCAGTGGGGAGGCGTACTCATGTACTCCCCACTATCAAATCCGAAGATTGACGCCGAGATTGGGAAAAAGGGCCATTCCTGGACAGAAACTATCTATATATACTCATCACAGCCTACATCCAACTGGCTCTGGTTTTCACGAATTTCCCCATCAAAATCGAGAGTCATATC
>CAYSHR010000230.1:4592-6195 GCA_964430795.1 uncultured bacterium | reverse complement strand
CGGTGTTTTTGGCTGTTTCTTACAGTAATTGTTTTCTTCCTTTTTACGACATCGGTTATGGCCCAGGCGCCCCCGCCGGAAAAGCGCACTGTATATGTTATCGGTGATCTCGATGGTTACTCCACCTTTCCACTCATGGCATACGTTATTGTCGGCAACGATATTTACATTGCCGAGACATGGACGGCGACGATGCACAACCTTGGCCCTGTGGGTCTCGCGGTTGATCAGAACAACGAGAATCTTTTTGTATCCTATGAGGACTTTAACGGCGTCGAGGTGTTTGACGCGCGGGATGCCACGCCTTTAGGCACAATTACATTGTGGGGTACTGATGACCTAGCCGGCATGGTTGTTCACCAGACCCGGCAGCATCTATATGTTGTTGATCGTCGTGAGAAAAATATCTTTATTTTCGACACAACAACCTTTGCTCCCGTGGACCAGTGGATTCTTCCCACAGGCAATGGCGCCTGGGGCATTGACCTGATGGGCGATTTGTTGTTCGTAGCAGATGGAAGCAGGACTGTACGCTATTATGATATTAACACCCACCAGGAAGTTGGAAACTTTACTCTAAGCTATAGGGTTACAGGAATTGCCGTGACGGATTATCCGGAGCCTCTTGTTTTTTGCCAGGGGCACGATGGCAGTAGTGGAATCAGCCCATATTTTATTAAATACGCTATCAATTCCGGGATTGAGGAATTGGTTACCACCGGCTATAACCCCAAAGGCGTTACTCTCAACCCGGCTGTTGAACTTGGTTATTCCGTGGCTGACACCAGAGTTCACGTAATTGACACCGATGTCATGACCATTCTTAATACTAAACAGCTCAATTCTTCCTGGAACCCCACTGATACTGTAGCCACAGCTATTCCCTTTGGCGGCACTGTCTCAAAAACCCTGCCATCCCATCCCAATGGCATTATAACCATGGGGCATACAGCTTCTTTTGAAATTGAAATCGAAAACAGGTCCAACTATGATCTTGTAATGATCCCCCTTGAGGACATCTATGATCCAACACATTTTACATTTGTCTCAGCAACGCCTGTTCCTGACAATACAACCAATGGAGATATTGTCTGGAATGATCTGACTGGGGCTCTTGGAAACTTACCCCCTGGCGGAACCTTTACAATTTATATGGATCTTCAAGCCACTATCAACTGCACCGTTGATCTGGAAGGCGTCAACCTGGCTAAAGTCGTGGGCGCATTAGACAGCGGAGGCAATCCCATGTACGCGGCAGGCGTCTATGACTACTTGATCGAGTGCAGTTGTTCTGTAAACGCTGATTGCGACGATGGACTCTGGTGCAATGGACTCGAAATATGTGATGTAAACGGCAATTGTCAATCCTCACCGGCGCCATGTGAAGACGACGGTCTTTTCTGCACCGGGGTTGAAAGCTGTGACGAGGTAAACGACCAGTGTGAGGCCACCGGCAATCCCTGCCCTGATGATGGTCTGTTTTGCACGGGGGTGGAGAGTTGCGATGAGGCCAATGATGTTTGTAGTTCATCCGGCGATCCCTGCGGCGACGACGGTCTTTTCTGCACCGGGGTTGAAAGCTGTGACGAGGTAAACGACCAGT
>CAYSHR010000230.1:3521-4492 GCA_964430795.1 uncultured bacterium | reverse complement strand
GTGAGGCCACCGGTGATCCCTGCCCTGATGATGGTCTATTCTGCAATGGAGGGGAGAGTTGCGATGAGGCCAATGACCTTTGTAATTCATCCGGCGATCCCTGCGGTGACGACCAGGTATTCTGTAATGGTAGCGAGTCATGTGATGAAACTTCAGACACCTGCGTCTCATCCGGTGACCCCTGTGGCGACGACAGCCTTTTCTGCAACGGCATTGAATCTTGCGACGAGAATACCGATTCTTGCCTCTCTTCAGGCAATCCCTGCTTTGACGACGGCAAGTTTTGCAACGGTGATGAATATTGCAATGAGGGGATAAAGGAATGCTGGCATACCGGCGATCCATGCCCTCCTGATGAATACTGCATAGAAGACACTGATAAATGTTTGGCTCCTCCCGGCGGCAATGAAGACGATGACGACCAGGATGCCGGCGATGAGGGTCTATGGCCCAAAGGCAAGGTGTCCGGCGGGTGCTGCGGTTGCTGATTCTCCAACAGGATGGAAATAGGCCCAAGATTACTGGAAATAGAGAAAAAAAAGGGAGAGGTCAAGGGAAGGAAAATCATCCTTCACATGCTCTTTCCTCTCCCTGATACGAGAACTCTGGCGTCCCCAACGGGATTCGAACCCGTGTCGCCGGCGTGAAAGGCCGGTGTCCTAGGCCAGGCTAGACGATGGGGACATAATTTATCAATAGCCGGGTTGGAGTCCTTTTCGAACTCGCTCCCGGCATTTTGGTAGGCCGTGGGAGATTTGAACTCCCGACCAACGGATTAAAAGTCCGCTGCTCTACCAACTGAGCTAACGGCCCGCAAAAACGGAGCCAAATCATAGTTATCGGATAATCAATTGTCAAGAAATTTCTCAGTATTCGTTCAGTGACAAGGGGGGAGTGAGATCGGGGAACATGACCTCATTTTTCAACAATAGCCGGCTTTGTTAATGATATTGGGAAAATGGGGATCGTGT
>CAYSHR010000230.1:0-3511 GCA_964430795.1 uncultured bacterium | reverse complement strand
CCCTCACCCACACAAGCCGCCTTCCATCCTCACAATCCCACACCGGCGACCGGCCCCCCCCACCCCGCCCCACATTTAGCCGATAATCATTGTTTCGGGCTCAAGAAGCCGCCCTTTAAATCGATCCGGATTGCATTTTTCGATGATAGAGTGGGTTTTTTCTTTGGCGATAAAATCAGCCATTATCCTGGTCATTACCGGCGCCATCATAAACCCATGCCCCATAAACCCATGAATTTGCAGAAAACCTTCAACTTCTTTACAGGGACCAAGAATCGGGTTTGTGTCGGGTGTGATGTCATAATATCCCGCCCAGTGCCGTAAAATCTTGACATGACCCAATCGTGGGATCAGGTGGGTGATCAATTTCGATACTTTCCGTATAAAACCAATGACGGCGTCATAATCGACTTTTCCGGATTCATGGGCGGCGCAGGCGCAGAATTCCCCTCTCATAGTCTGGGCTACGTACATTCCGCTATCCATGGGAACCAGGTTGGGTGTCAGAAAGGGGCGCAAAGGCTCTGTAACAACAGCCTCATGTTTCTCCGGCTTATTCGGCAGCTTTACTCCCACCATTTTGCCGATTTCAGGCGCCCAAGCCGCCGCGGCGTTTATCACCATGGATGTCTCGATTTCCCCTTTGTCAGTGATGACCTTTGTAATTTTTCCTTTTCTGGTTTTGATATCTTTTACCGTGGTGTGGGTCTGGATTTTTACGCCCATTTCCCGGGCCGCCCCGGCATATCCCCAAAGGACCGGGAAGGGGAAGAGGACACCGTCTTTTTGATTAAAAGCGCCGGATGTTACATCCTTGATGTTGATATGGGGCGCCATCTGTTTGATATCAAGGGGGGAGACCATTCTCGACCCTACGCCATGCTCGTTCTGAAGTTTTACATTTTTTGCCAGGGCTTTGGAGTGGGCTGAATTTTTCGCGATGAAAAGGTAGCCGCCCTGCCTGAACCAGATATTAATTCCCAGGTCAGTTGAGAAATTCTCGAAATGGCGTAATGACTCAAGCATGAGTTCAATATTTCCCGCTGTAGCCCACTGGGTGCGGACTCCACCGCCATTTCGGGCTGACGCGCCGGAGCAAAGATTGCTTTTTTCACAAAGGACAACATCTGTAAAACCTCTAAGGGCAAGTTGATAGGCCAACCCCAGACCTATGACGCCGCCGCCGACAATTACCGCCCTAGCTTTCATCTTCACCCCCGATTTTTTCACCGGTATAAAACTTCATGGGAGTCATTGTCACCGGAGGGCGGCTGACAATGGGTATAATATCATCTGTATCAAGAACCTGCCGCTCCAAAAGAATCCTGACAAGGTTTGTCTGGCAGTTCTTTGCCTGGCATGGTCCGGTGCCAATGGCAAGATAGCGCTTGAGACTCTCAATGTCTCTATACCCCATATCCAGGGCTTTTAGAACCTCGTCCAGGGTAACATCCTCGCAGCGGCATATAATGGTTTTACTCATCAGTTAATCAGTCTCCAATAAACCTTTAAGGGTTTGCCTCGCTTTTTTCTGCCTGGGACGAAGATCCAGGGCGGCCGCCATGCCGGCTATACGCCCTTTTTTCCTGGCAAGCTCAACAGCCATCTCCCCTGTTATCTCTCCAGCGACAAAGATACTTTCGTCATTTGTCCTTCCATATTTATCATGAACAGGAATGAACCCGCCTTTTTCAATGTCAAAACCAACATCCACGCCGGCTTGAGAAGCAAGTTCAAAGGCGGGAGAGAGAGGCGCCGCGGAGGCGACCAGATCGCAATGGGTTTTTACTTTTTCGCCGCCCTTGGTTGGGACCAGTTCTATTCCTTTGAGATGAAATCTTCCAATGGCTTTTTCCGGTTTATAGTTGATGAAAATTGGAACCCCCGAATCCATTATTTTTTCGGCCCAATCTCTGTTTCCGATGATTTGCGGACCGGGTTCAGCAATCCCCGCCACCTGTACCCCGATTTCGGGAAGTCTCAGTGCAAGAGAAAGGGCTTGGTCGTTTGAGCCAAGAATAAAGATACCCATTCCCGGACATATTCCCCATTTGACTGTCAGGTTGGCCAATCCTCTCGCGGAAAAAATATTGGGCAGGTCATTTTGAGCAAACATAAAATTCTGGTCATATCCGCCGGTGGCGATGATGGTGCGTTTGCCTTTTAATTTTAATAACTGCCCCTTTTTGACGCTGGCGAAAAAACCCTCGGAGTAGTAACCCACAACTTCGTTATCAGAGAAAAACCTCACTCCTTTATCAATAAGAAGGGCGGCTCTCTCGGCGCTGTAACCAAGACCGGTGAACTGAGAGTCTATCTTTTCAGGATAGGCTAAAAGATGCCCACCGGGCCGACGGTGATCGTCAACCAGGATTACCGAAACACCGATGGATGCCGCGGCTAATGAAGCGGCTATGCCCGCGGGTCCGGCCCCGATTACCAAAACCTCGCAATCCATCTCTCTTATGACGGTTGACTCATCAGGTGGCTTATCCGGCAAATCACCCAACCCGGAAAATCGCCTGACTGCTTTTTTAAAGAGGGTATTCAGCCAAAGGGGCTTTGTCATCATATGATGATAATCAAAACTTTTTGGAAAGATAAAATCATTGGCGAAAAGTAAATCATTTGACGCGTCAGGCAGGGCGCTTTGGCGCTGAACCATCATTTGATCCTGGCATCTGGTCTTGCAGGTTCGGATATTCGGAACACCGTTTACCCTCATCAGACAACTTGAGCATCTGCCGTTAAGACAAAACATGCCCCTTGGCCTGTGATATTTGAAGGACCGCATAGTTACGGGAATGCCGGAGGCAAAAAGAGCCACCGCCACAGGTTCCCTGGTAAAAGCCTTGAGGCGCGCGCCCTCAAAATTGATGTTCACCTGGGCGCCGCGATCAAATTTCAGAGAATGATGTTTGTATATGCGAAGGTCTCTAATTTCACCCATCAGATACTCGCCTTGACTCAGTCGATTTTTTCAGAAACGGATTTTGCCTGCATGAAAAGCTGGAGATAATCCTGGCCTCCGGCTTTTGAATCGGTGCCCGACATATTGAATCCGCCAAAAGGATGGACGGCAACAAGGGCGCCTGTACATTTTCTATTTATGTAAAGATTGCCAACGAAAAATTCCCGTTTGGCTTTCTCAATACGCAATCTGTCATCGGTCCAGACCGCCCCTGTAAGACCGTAATCGGTGGCATTGGCCAGGTCAATGGCCTCGTCATAAGTTTTTGCTTTGAGAAGGGCAAGAACAGGGCCGAAAATCTCATCCTGATCCAATCTTGAGCCCGGCTTGACATCGGCGAAAATCGTCGGCTTGACAAAATAGCCGCCGGTATTTGTTTTAATCGCGGTGCCTCCATAAAGAAGTTTAGCTTCCTTTTTACCAATGGCAATATATTTTTTTACTTTATCAAGAGCGCTTTTATTAATCATGGGACCCATGTAATTGCCTGGTGTCCGGGGGTTGCCCACTTTTAATTTTTTTGTTTTTTTAACGAGAATC
>CAYSHR010000229.1:0-6221 GCA_964430795.1 uncultured bacterium | reverse complement strand
AGATTATTCTCTTTACTTTAAATAATCACGAAGCTAGAGTACTCGGCTTTTAACGTTCTGAATCGGAAAAGAAAATTATGGGAATTAAGAAATCGAGAAATATTGGGATAGCGGCTCACATAGACGCCGGGAAAACCACGGTTACAGAAAGAATTCTTTTTTACACCGGTGTTAACAGGGTAATGGGGGAAGTTCATGACGGCAAAGCCACTATGGACTTTATGAAGCAGGAACAGGAACGGGGCATTACAATTGCCTCGGCGGCTATTTCCTGTGAATGGAACGGGCACACCATCAACATTATCGATACTCCCGGCCACGTGGACTTTACCATTGAGGTTGAACGATCCATGCGGGTTCTTGATGGCATTATAGCTGTTTTTTGCGCCGTGGGAGGCGTTGAGGCTCAAAGCGAGACGGTATGGGGCCAGGCTGACAGATATCAGGTCCCCAGGATGGTTTTTATTAACAAGATGGATCGCCCTGGAGCTGATTTTTTTGATGTGATAAATCAACTTGATGATAGGCTTAACGCCTCTGCCACGCCATACCAGATTCCCATTGGCGCCGGTGAGGATTTTAAGGGAGTTATCGACCTGATTGCCATGGAAGGGATTACTTTTGAGAACAATCTGATAAATCGGTCTGATATCCCCTCTGAGTTAGTGGAAGAGGCGGATAAATGGCGGGGTATTTTGTTGGAGCGGTTGGCGGAATTTGATGATGAAATCGCCGAGCTCTATCTTGAAGATAAACCAGTGCCCGCTGATCTTATTCTCTCTGTTACCCGGTTCTGCGTTTTGCGCTCTCTTTTTACCCCGGTTTTTTGTGGCGCCGCATATAAAAACATTGGAATACAGCTTCTTTTAAACGCTGTAACAAGCTTTATGCCAAGCCCTTTGAATCGAGGCGCTACAATAGGACATGAAATCGGTAATCCTGAAAATTCCATTACAAGGCACCCAACATTAGCGGAGCCTTTTTCAGCTCTGGTTTTTAAAACTATTCACGATCCATATGTCGGGCAGCAGACCTTTGTACGCACCTATTCAGGTAGATTAAAAGCAGGGCAGACGGTGCTTAACTCCACCACCGGAAAAAAAGTCAGAATCAGCAGAATAATGCGAATTCACGCAAAGGACAGAAAGGAAATACTCCAGGTGGGCCCGGGAGATATTGTCGCGCTGATCGGTCTTAAGGCTACTCATACAGGGCATACAATATGCGCAATGGATTCTCCCGTTATACTTGAATCTGTCAGGATTCCCGCCCCGGTTATCAGTGTAAAAGTGAGTACGGACAGCCAGAAAAACCACGATAAGCTTATTGATTCTCTTAGAAAAATTTCTATCGAGGACCCTTCATTTATGGTGCGCCATGTAGAGAGAGCCAATGAAACTGTAATCGCCGGCATGGGTGAACTTCACCTTGAGGTGATTGTTGACAGAATGAAAACCGAATTCAGTGTTCCGGCGGAAGTTGGGAAACCGTCGGTGGAATATAGAGAGACTATTACAAAAGAGTGTCGTCACGGATATAAGTTTGTCAAACAGACCGGCGGCAAAGGACAGTTCGCCCACACCATCATGCTTGTTGAGCCCAATACAGGTAATGGTTTTGAGTTTATCAACGCTGTGGTTGGCGGCAATATTCCAATAGAGTTTATTCCCGCCATTAAAAGAGGCGTAATGGAAACCATGGAGAAAGGCATTTTGGCTGACTATCGATCCGTTGATGTCAAAGTCACCCTTCTTGACGGCGCCGCCCACGCTGTTGACAGCTCGGATATGGCCTTTAAAACCTGCGGCTCAATCTGCTTTAAGGAGGCTTTTAAAAAAGCCGCGCCAAAAATTCTTGAGCCTATGATGTCAGTTGAGATTGCCACACCGGACGATTTTATCGGAGATATTGTCGGTGATCTCAACAGAAGAAGAGGCAAGGTTTTCAACATGCGCCGATTCAGAATGGGCAGCCAGAAAATCAGCGCCCAGGCGCCACTAATGGAACTTTTTGGATATGCCACCACAATACGCTCGTTATCATCAGGGCGCGCCAATTATTCCATGGAACTTGATAAATATGTGCCCATGCCTGAAAAGACCCAGGAAGAGGTTCTGGCCAAAGCAAAAGAACGCCTTTCCGCATCCAGGAAGTAAAAGAAGGGTTCAGAGGAAGAGGGGTTGGGGCGGTAAAGCATTGTGGCTTAACGGACGAAATCGGCGAATGAAGAATAATATACACTAAATTAAAGAAAAAACTTCTTGACATGCCGCGTCAATGGTAGTACATTCTCCAGATAGTTCGACAATTGAATTATTCAAAAGGTGAAAAGGCATGGACAGACAAATAATCGCTCATCGAATGTTTTTGGCCCACAAATATTTTTTCAGGAAGCTTCTTTCGAGCAAAGTGATGACTGGTGAGTTTTCCGATTTTCAGACAAGTGAGCTTTTTACCCTTGAGACCCTTGGGGAAAAATCCTGGATTTCCATGAAGGAGCTGGCCGCGGCTTTGAATGTGGCGCCTAACACCACTACCGGAATTGTGGACAGGCTTGTCAGGAGGGAGATCGTCAAGAGAAGGCACAGCCAGGTTGACAGGCGGGTTATAAAGATCGGCCTTACAAAGAAAGGTGAGGGCTTTTATAAGGATTATCTGGATTTACACGTTGAATATGGCCGGGGGCTTCTTGAGGCTCTGACTGAAAAAGAGGCTAAGGATTATGTGGATATTATAGAAAAGATGGTAAAAAAAGTTGAAGCCGATCAGGGAGAAGAATGAAAAAACTGACTGAAATAATAATTCGATTTCCATGGCTGTTTATCGCGGTTCTTTTAGCCATTACACTGTTTTTCGCCTATCAAATACCCAATGTCAGGATCGATAACGAGTTGACCACTTTTTTACCTGAGGAAAATCCCGCTAAGCAGTTTTATAACGACGCCGAGGAGACCTTCGGCTCGGGGATCATCGCGGTTATCGGTGTTTTTGTTGAACAGAACTCAGGTTTTGAGGATGTCTTTTTTCCGTCGATTCTGACCATGATTCGGGATATGAGCGACGAACTTGATGAACTTATGATAACCGCGCCATTGGCCTATCGGGAAAAAGTTGAGGATGGCAAGGGCGCCAAGCTCTGGAAGATCATCAAAAAAGAAGAAGGAGAGATGGGACCTGAAAAAGTAATCAGCCTGGGCACCATGGCTCATCTGACATCCTATGCCCTCCCTGCAAAGGAGCCGGGGCAGGAACCCGAAGAGATGATAGAGCCTCTGGATATGCTCCCTGACCCCCCCGGCTCAAGGCAGGAGCGTCTTGATGCATTAGCAAAGGGGATATCCTACAAAAGCCTCCCATCGAACCTGCTCTATTCCAAATCCGATGTTGAAAAAGCAAAAAGCTACATCCGGAGTTGGGACCTCTATAAAAACAACATTGTAAGTGAGAATTTAAAAGGCACCGCCATATATGTGACCATTCCAAGAGAGGCCACAATTGAATATGAGACGAAGCTTCACAAATTCGTAATGGATATTGTCAAGAAGTATGACCGCCCTGACGATGGCATCGTCTTCCATGTTTCGGGCCTGCCCATGGTTGCTGTATTATTAGGGCAGTATATGCACAAGGACCTGGCGACCCTGGTGCCAATATGCTTTGTTGTGATGGTTTTTGTCCTCGTCTTATCATTCAGGAGATTTAACGGCGTTTTCATGCCTTTTCTCACTGTGCTTCTGGCGGTTATCTGGACTGTGGGGCTTATGGCGCTTCTGGGCAAAGCCATGACTGTGATTTCCAGCGGGCTCCCGGTTTTACTTGTGGCTGTGGGGTCGGCCTATACTATTCATGTGATTCACAATTTTTATGAAAGAGCGGCGGCTGGAACGCCCAAGAAGGAAGCCATTGTTTCCACCATGACTAAAATCGGCGCTGCGGTGCTTATGGCGGGGCTTACCACCGTTGGGGGCTTTGGGTCTCTTGCCTCGTCAAATGTAATTCCCATCAAGGAGTTTGGGCTTTTCGCGGCCTTTGGCGCCTTTGCCGCCTTGACAATCAATTTCTTTCTGGTTCCAGCCATGCTTTCCATACAGCCTTACAAAAAAGGCGCCGGGAATAATAAAGAAGGCGATGCTGATTCTGAATTTGCCAACGCTGAAAAATCCCTTTTAGGGCGATCCTTAAAAAATCTTTCATCACTGGTGGCGAATCATTACCACGGCGTTCTCCTTGTCAGCCTGTTGGTTTTCATCGGTTTCGCATACGCCACAACCAGGGTGATTGTAAACTCGGATATGGTGAAATATTTCAGGGAGGATTCCCAGATACGAGTTTCCGACAATTTCTTGAATTCCATTTTAGGCGGCACCACCACTTTCGCTGTAATAATTGACTCAAAGAAAGAGGAAGGTTTTTTGATTCCCGAGAATCTTCGGAAGATAGAGGATTTTCAGAAATTCATGAATGGCGTTTTCCCGGAACTGATAAAAAAATCCATGAGTCTCGCTGATTATATAAAAAAGGTGAATATGACTCTGGAGAAAGAGTCGCCCTGCGAATATCGGATTCCATGCACAGTAGGCGCTGTTTCAGAAAATCTTATGATGTACGAAAGCAAGCCCGAGGTTCTTGAAAGCGTTCTCGATTTTGACAGGAGGACCGTCAGGGTAATCATGCGCGCCACTGACGGCGGCACCATAAATATGGACAGGATTAAACCTGTTGTTGAAAATTACGTAAAGCATTTCATGCCCGATTTTGATGTGAAAATCACCGGCGAGCTATATCTGCGGTGGGTTACGGACCAGAAGATCACTCAAGGGCAGAAGCGAAGCATTATCATCTCCATTATCGCCGTATTCATTCTCCTCCTTATTATTTTCAGGAGCTTCAAACTTGGCTTTATATGTCTGGGGCCGATAGTGCTATCCATACTTGGCAATTTTACCATTATGGCCATAGTAAAGTATCCACTGGATGTGGGCACCGCCCTTATCGCCTCCACCGCCGTTGGCATCGGTATAGACTACAGCATTCACTATGTAAACAGGTACAGAATTGAAAGGGCCAGGGGCGCCGACATGGCCCAGGCCATAAGTAGAACCCACGTTACTTCCGGCAAAGCCATTATTTTTAATTGCGTAGCCGTTGCCCTGGGTTTTCTGGTTTTAACAGGAAGCCAGTTTATTCCACTTATCAGAATGGGCGCTTTGACAGCGGCTGTAATGGTCCTGGCGGCTGTTTCCACCCTTACCACATTGCCGGCTCTGCTGCTTTTGATAAAGCCATACGAAAAAGACGTAAAAGAGTAATTGGGAAATTATGATCAAATACAAACAGGAGTAAAAAATGAGACAGCGATTCGTATTTATGGCTTTGATCGCCCTTTTGACATTGGCTTTTGCCATACCCGCGGCCGCGGAACTTAGCGTTGAGCGGATTGTGGCCAAATCCCTTGACAGGGAAAAGGGCAAAAACAAGACATCGGATGTATCCATGGTTATATCGAAAGGGAGTTCAAAAAGAGTCAAGGTGTTCAAGCAGTTTGTAATTCATACGCCAAAGGGTTCGCGCAAGCTCATAAGGTTTACAAAACCCGCGTCCATTAAAGGAACCGGTTTTCTATCCTGGGAAAACAAAACCGGCGATGATGGCCAATGGCTCTATCTTCCGTCTAGAAAATCCACCCGCAGAATCGCCTCATCGGATAAGAGCTCTTCCTTTATGGGATCAGACCTGACATACGAGGATATGGGCGAGCTGCAGGCGTCGGACAGAACCCATAAACTAATCGAGGAGACAACCTTTGAGGGCAGGGCGGTATGGGTTATCGCCTCAACCGCGAAACCGGAATTTGAAACCGGCTACCACATGGCGAAATCCTGGATCGACAAGGAGACCTTTATCGCTGTAAAAATGGAAGTCTTTGACAAGAACGAAAAATTGATCAAGACCATGATAATTACAAAGTGGGAAAAAGTTGACGGCGTCTGGACAGTCAACAAGCTGGTTGTCACACCGGAAAAAGGAAAAACCATTACTACTCTAAATATCAGCAACGCACGATTTGATGTGGAACTTTCTGAATCTAAATTCACAAAGGACAGTCTGAAAACCTTTTAAAAAATAAAGTTTTTATGCTGTAATCGTTCAGTGACAAGGGAGCAAAGTGGCAGGGTTTGAGATCGGGGGACATGACCCTATTTCTCAACAATGGCCTGCAT
>CAYSHR010000228.1:0-6227 GCA_964430795.1 uncultured bacterium | reverse complement strand
CAATGGCCGGCCTTGTCAATAATATTTGGGAAATGGGGATCGTGTACCCCGATCTCACATATGAAAATCCGGGTATACGTAACAAATACTTGTCCCCCCTTTTCCAAAAAGCGCCCCTTGTAACTGAACGATTACTTCTTTTTAACCTTTTCTCTCGACAAAGTTCCATACCAGAGGCAATAATACAAACCCTTTGATAACGCTATTTTGACTGGATCAAAAATGCCAACATGTAAAAACAAGGGGCCCATATGCCTCTGGTAGCCATTATCGGGCGCCCAAATGTGGGAAAAAGCACTCTCTTTAATCGCCTTGCAGGCGCTAAAAGAGCTCTTGTGGACAACACTCCCGGCGTGACCAGGGACCTCCATTTCGCCACGATAAAATTTCAAAACAAGGAATTTACCCTGGTGGATACCGGCGGCATAGCCATGGAGAGCCGGGAGGAGCTGAAAAGGGAGATCAAGGAGCAGGTTTTTCTGGCTCTTGATCTTGCTGACGTTGTGATTTTTATGATGGACGGGCGGGACGGCCTTACTCCCGACGACATCGACATAGCGGATATTTTGCGAAAGAAATCCATACCTGTTTTTTACACGGTTAATAAAATCGATGGCCCAAAACAGCAGGCTCTGGTAGGCGACTTCTATTCTCTTGGCATTGAGAAATTTTATGACATTTCCGCCAAGGAAAAACTTGGCGTGGATAACCTTTTTCACCGGATAACAAAGGACTTTCCATCTATTGCCGAGGTTGAGAAACAGGAGGACTTTGAAAGTGATGAAAAGAGGCTGGACGCCCAGGCTAAAAAACCTTTGAAGGTGGCTCTTGTCGGGCGCCCTAATGTGGGCAAATCCAGCCTTGTAAACAAAATCATCGGCGAGCCCAGAATGATTGTCTCATCCATACCCGGAACCACCATGGACGCTATTGATATCGAGTGCGAAATTGATGGAAGAAAATTTATTATTGTGGATACCGCCGGAATCAGAAGAAAAGCCCGGATCAAGTCGAGAATCGAGAATTACGCCGCGGTAAAATCCCTCCAGGCGCTGGAGAGGGCGGACGTGGCGGTTCTTCTGACAGAGGCTACAGAGAAGTTGGCTGATCAGGACCTTCGCATCGCCACCCGGGCTTTTGAAAGAGGTTGCGGCCTTATCTTCGCCCTTAACAAATCCGACCTGACAGAGAGCCCGAACCAGGCTCTGAAAAAATTTGAACAGTTCGCCGATTTTAAAATCCCCCATCTCAATTTTGTTCCCAGGGTTCACATCTCAGCCAAAACCGGCAAAGGAGTGGGCAAGCTCTTTGACGCGATCTTGACCGCCGCGTCAGGGGTTGACACAAGAATTCCTACACCGGAGCTTAATAAACTTGTGGCAAAGGCTGTGGAAAAACATCCTCCTGTTGACAAAAAGGGAAAGTATTTCAAGGTATATTACGCGACCCAGATCAAAGTAAGGCCGCCGACCTTCATTATTTTCAACAACGCCAGGCTTGGCCCTCATTTCTCCTGGGAAAGATATATGGTAAATACGTTAAGAAAGATTTATGGTTTTCCAGGCTCACCCATACGAGTGTTTTTCAGGCTTAAAAAACAGAAAAGATAGACGATAGTCCGGAGATTTTATGAAGCCCTTTCAAGTTTTTGTAGTTCTTATTTTACTTATCGCCACTATGGCTTTCGCGGCCTCTTCCTTTAAACTGCCCCAAATCCCCGCCAATTTTAACCAGGGATTGGAAAAAGCTGATGAGGCTTACTCACCCCAGAAGGGCAAAGGCTACATGGAAGTCTGGGGATTCTGGGCTCTTGGGAACGATGGCGCCATACTTATCGTTCAATACATGATCAGCAACACGGGTCTTCAAAATTATTTTCCAGGATATAATATTACCTACATTCCAAAAGGCGGCGAAACCATCTCTATCTATAACGAGTTTGACGCCGACACTCTTGCAGCGGATAAAAGCGGGTTCAACATCAAATTTCCCAACGCTCAGGCGGGAGGGAATCACCCTTTATATAAGGCGCGTCTTACCGATCCCGAAATTCAATTCGACCTTGCTTTTACCGCTCTTTCTCCAGGCGCCAAACTTGCCGGCGACGCAAGAATAAGGTATGGAAAAAATCATGATGACTTTTTCGTAAGGGTAGTTTTGGCGCCAAAAGCAAAAGTCGCCGGCGCCATTACCATAGACGGAAAAACCACGACTTTTACCGGCGCTGGATATGTTGATCATATGGTGCAAACCTCCTTTGCCACAAGTTTTTCAACAAGATGGTATTCCTTCAAATTTTTCTCTGAAAAGTTGACGGTTATCCATCTGGGATTTACGCCGAGTAAAAGTTATAACGAGAAATATATTGGACAAACCATGGTGATCAAAGAGGGCAAAATAAAACACATCACTCTTGACGGGAAAGTCGCACCGGCAAAATACCGCACTGACGAGATTTCCAAATATGTTCTGCCCAAGGAGGTGGCATTTGCCATAAGCGATCCAGGATGCAAGCTTAACTTTACGGCTAAAACCGATATCTGTATTGACAGGGTCAATGTTCTTTCAAGGGTAAATAAAATTACAGCCGGCCTGATCGGCGCCTTTTTCGCCAAGCCTTATCTTTTCAGATTTCATAATAACGGGGATGTTAAAGTCGATTTCGGCAATGGCTCGGAGACCCATTCCGGACAGATTCTTTCCCAGTTGAGCGTATTGCGAAAGTAGAAATCCCATGCCCGGTCCTCTGGCTTCTCTCTTTCTATGAAAAGGGGACTTTATCTTATTGCGAGTAGCGATTCCCACGTAGGCATCATTCGCGAATCGTCTTTGCCCTATCCGCAGATTCCCCCTCCGTCGTCCTGATCTTCTTCTTTCTCTTTTACAAATGGCTGGTCGCACATCTGGTTGGAGCATGTTACAAAGTCAGAGCAGCCGTCTGAGTCATCATAGCAATTTTCGATACAGGCCCAGTTGATGGAGGAGCTTCCATAATCGCATTTGTCATAGGCCATGCCTACGGAAAAAACTCCCCCTGACGAGTTCCTGATCTTGAAGCCACATGACTGGTAAAGTGTCGAAATTATTTTTTCGCACTTTTCTGATGTTAGGCCGTTGTCCACATTAGGAGGAATATCCAACTCATCATCAACCCCCGGTCCCGGCCCATAGATATGAATTATTCCATCCTTATCGTCCTGGTGCAGTGTTCTGGAACTGATATCTCCGGGACTGCCGTAACCGTACATGGTTTTTTCGTAATCATCCTGGTCGTACAGGTCCAAAAGGCATAAAAAATGGCCCAGTTCATGGGTGGCGATGGACTGAACATCCATTTCATCATGCCTTGGATCATTGTCATCGGACCAGTCGTATTTCTCAAGAAAGGTCAGATCAACCTCGGAGATGCTCAGCCCGTGCCCCATGATGGAGCACCAGGCAATAGCGTCGGGATTTTGGTTTGTATTGGAGAAAAAGGCTTCGTTTCTGTTGTTTTGAGTAGTTTCGATGGTGCTTGTCTGCCCGGCGTAAATAAAGAGGAAATCGGCTTTTACATTGCTCCAGGTTTTCATGGCGGTTTTAATTGCTTTTCCTTCGCCCGAGACATCCTCGCAGTTTTCGTTGATATATACGGATACTTCGTGCACCGGCCAGCGGAGACCATCATAGCCGAAGGAAGGAAAAACAAGACTATCCAGGTATCCCTCAATGGTGGAAATGCCGGCAAAGACATCTTCAAAAGGAACAGGGGGACTTATGCCTTTTACAAGGCTTATAACTGAATCGAGATATAAGGAGGCGTCAACCATCATCTCCAGAACAAGGCCGTCTTTTATTGTGACCTTGCCCTGAATTTGACCGACGATTTTCGAACAGGACTTGTCAAGGAACACAACTACCTCCTGGCCGATTCGAAAATCAGGAAAGTCGGTGACAAACATGAAGTGCCCGTTAATGATTCCTCCAGGAACAATCACCTGAACGATTTCTCCAGGCGCGCCCTTTATCCGGTTCTCCACGTATATGGAAACCTTTGTCTCAATGGCGCCGGGATTTTCAGCCCAGAAGGTTTCCTTATCCACAACAAAACCGTGAACAATGACGTCGGCTTTGGAAACAAGCTCCTGGGTTGATAGCTTTAACATCAGGGCGTCAGCGGCGCCGACTTTTAGAAAAACCGAAAAAATTATCAGTAGAGATAACATTTGTATCTTTTTTTTCATAATATTTGCTCTCCAGGGCTGATTTATTTTATTAAACCCGGACAGAGTATACAAAATGAGAGAAAAAATAACAAACTTTACAATAGTTGACATAAACTATGCCCATTGTTAGGATGCGTCGAATTTTTATAAGGAACACCTTTGAAAAGCCTTGGGTCATATAATGTTACGTCCCTTCTGTTGGCGGCGGTAATAATAATGATGATATTTCACACAGGATGTGATGAACCGCCACCTTATGAAGGGGAGGGCGGCATTATTGATTCACCAGTTGGCATAGCCTCTTTTGGTGATTACGTTTACATCACAAACAGCAATTTCGACCTTTCCGGAGACAAAGAAGGGTGGATCGCGGTTCTCGATGTATATAAATCCTTGAGAAACAGAAAAGAAGCCCTTGTAAACAGGGTTTTCACGGAACCATATATCGGCGATATGGTTATTAATAAAGCCGGTACATTGGCTTACATAGCCAACAGGCAGGCCGATAATGTAATCCTTATGGACCTAAAAGACCCTCTCTATCCTGAAATAATCGACCTCAATCCCGATATTGGAGGCGTGCAGGGCATAAGGGTCGGGATCGCGCCCATCGGCCTGACCCTTTCTCCTGATGAATCCATGCTTTTTGTGGCAAATGTGGGGTCCGGCGATCTCTCGATAATTGACACTATAAACAGGCGGCTTATCAAAAACGAGAGGCTCGGTTCAGGAATCAACAACCTGGCTGTCGATCCTGAAGGGGAATATGTCTACGTTTCAAACAAGGGCATAAACTCAATTTCCATGCTTGATATCGAAACGGGCAAATTTATTACAAGCTTTGCTGTTGGAGACCCCAGAAGCGGGATTGGACAGGATACAAGGGGCATCGCTTTTTCCAAAGATGGCGCCTTTGCCTATATCGCTGCTAGGGAACCACCTTCTTTGATGGTGGTCGATACGTCAAAGCTCCCTCACTATCCGGAAAGAGCCGTGCTGAAGTACATACCTATGGATTCAAAACCAACGGCGGTTGTGCTTTCGCCTGATGGCTCGGAAATCTGGGTTGCCAATTATAACTCAAGCAACGTCTACGTTGTGGACGGAGAATATCACAACATTATTGACGTTGTGGATGTGGGCATAGGTCCTTATGATATCACTTTTTCCAACGAGATACCCCAAGGTTCAGGACACTATTACGCTTACGTCTGCAATTTCTTCTCTCACAATATAACCCTTGTTGACGCAATCACCAAGGAGACGGTCTGGGCAATACCATGACGGTTTCAAAAAAGACCACTATTTTCGTTATGCTTCTTAGCGCCCTGGCTCTGTTGTTTTCTTTCTCTTGCAGCGGCGGCGGCGGAGATTACTCATACAGGGAAGCCCAGCATTTTTTCGGTCCGACGGCCATGGTCGCGACACCAAACCTGAACGATCTGCGGGGAGTCTTTCTATACGTAATAAACAGCCAGGGCGATACTCTTACCGTTATCGACGCAAAATTCAGAACCTTCTTCAAGCACCATTCATTTAACAAGGATAGGGACGATATTGTCTTTCTGGGAATGTCGCCTCATGATCTTGTTATTACCCAGGATGGCGCCTGGCTATACATAACGGACGCGGCGGATGGAATTATTCGTAAGGTCCAGGCACACCCTCCTTTTGCGGTATTGGAAACCGAGGTAAATGTCAGAGCTGGAAAAATCGTGTTGCCTTATGACCAGGATGATCCCAGAAACACCAGTGCCTATATCACGAGCCCGGACACCCTGGAACTTGTACGCGTGTCCATATCCCCGGATGAGGATTTTGAGACAGCTCGCATCGACCTGCCGGGCACCCCTGTAGCCATAACCGCGACTCCTGACGGCGAACTTCTGGCTATTACAACCCAGGAGAGAGACGTGGTTTTTGTGGAAACCGGGACCTTTGAGGTAAGAGAGGAATTTACCGTACATCTTGGAGGCAGGCCGGGAAACCTTATCACCAGCCTAGACGGAAAAACTCTTTTTG
>CAYSHR010000227.1:2714-6233 GCA_964430795.1 uncultured bacterium | reverse complement strand
GATGAAGTATCTGGCAGAGAAGGAGATCGGTTTGAATGTGGGATACAGGGTGGTGCCCATCGTTCCCACTGCTGTGATTTTCGATGTGGCTCTTGGCAATCACCAGGCATTTCCAACCCCCGAAATGGCATATGAGGCCTGCGAAAATGCCAAAGATGAATTTGTTTCGGGTTCTGTTGGCGCCGGGTGCGGCGCTTCTGTGGGAAAAGTTTTCGGCATAACCCACGGGATGAAAGGCGGACAGGGAACAAGTCTCGAAAAAGGACCTGACGGATTGCTGGTGGCGGCGTTTTCGGTGGTAAACGCCTATGGCGATATCATTGATCCGAAAACAGGGCATATAAAAGCCGGCGCCAGAAAGGAAGAGAATGGGAACGCTTTTGCCAATACCTTGAATATTTTAACCGGTGGAAAGCAACCCCTATCCGGTTTTGCCAAAGCAAAACAGAATACAGTGCTTACTGTAATTGCCACCAACGCCAGGTTTGATAAAGAGCAGCTTTGCCGGATTGCGAAAATGGCTCATTGCGGATTGGCCAGGGTGATATGCCCTTGCCATAGCGCCTTTGATGGAGATGTGGCCATCGCCTTATCCTCAGGTAAAGTAAACACAAACGAAAACACTGTAGGCGCTCTTGGCGCAAAAGCGGTTGAAGGCGCTATAATGGATGCCATGGAATCAGCCAAGGGATTTGGAATTATTCCCGACTGTAAAACCATAAATCAACAAGGAGAGAAATAGATGTTTGACGACAGTGACAATAAAAAACAAAGCATGAAAGCCACCAAGATTAAACTGGAGGTTGATGACAACATCGCGGGGGGCGACTATGTGAATATCGCCCTTGTCCACCATTCGGATTCAGATTTCACATTGGACGGTTTTTTCATGCAGCCGCAAAAACCGGTGGCAAAGCATGCCGTAAGAATGATCATGTCTCCCCTTGCGGCAAAAAGATTACACATGCTTCTTGGCGTAAGGCTTTCTAAATTTGAAAAGATTTTTGGTCAAATAAAAGTACCCCAGGCGCCAGGTCATGAACCCCCGGATATAAATTAACTCTTTTGGCTGAAACCTGTTGGCAAGGGCATGACTTCCCCCCAATAAACCTTTAGAGAAGGGATAATCCGTCAACCATGTGGCGACAACAAGTGTTATCCATAACATGATACCGAACAGCCCTAACCTGCCCACCAAACTGACCATTTCATCAAAGTCTTATCCTACCTTTGACCATTGCCAAGACATTAATTTCTGTCCGAGCATTAAGAAAGGAACTTCTATTTTTCTGAAAAAGTGATAACGCCAACGCCATTATGACTTTCGAAAGCAAGAGGCTTTTGAGCGGTGGGTCTTGGCAATCGACTATGATAGTTGGCATTTAACGACGCCAGGGTTGAAAGGTCATTTATGGTGCTGATCCTGGCCTCGGCTTCCGCCGGATCAGTAAAAGGGTGGGGACCCTGATGCATATCGTATACGGGAATAATTTCCAACCTTGTAAACTTGTGCCCTTTTCCAGGTGATACTTTCAGATTAAGTTTTCCATAAAGGCCAAAATCCTTGACGTTTTTACCGGAAGGGCGTTTGCCCATATCCGCGGCGCCGCGAATCATAAAGTTGCCCATGGAATAGAAGATAAGTCCATCCTTGTACTTTTCAACACCCTGCACTACGTGGGGATGGTGCCCAATGACCAGATCGACATCGTAAAGGCCAATTGCCTGGCGATATACTCTGAGTTGCCTGTCAATGGGAAAACTCTTTCCCTCCTTGCCATCATGACAGGAGAGAATCCTGATATCCACATCCAAGTCTCTTAGCGCGCCAAGAGCTTCCTTATAATATATCTCCTGCCCGACCCCCGGCGAATTTCTTCCCGCGGCATAGCCTATGCCCAATGATACAAAGCCAATTTTAACCCCTTTAACTTCAAAAACAGCCGGCAAAATAGCCGCCTCCTTGTTCTTTCCGATGCCGGCCCAGTGAAACTTGTATTCCGTTTCCAACTGTTTTAGATACTTGACTGTGTCGAAAAGGCCGGCGGCGCCATAATCAAAGCTATGATTATTGGCCATGGAAAAAAGATTGAATCCGGTTTTTAATATTGTTCGAAGTCCATTGGGGTGCATTTTGAAGCAGAAAGCCTTGTCCCTATGGGGAATATTATTATCACTGGTGACAACGGTTTCCAGATTGCAGAAATTGATATCGCCGTTGATCATGTTCGGGACGCCTTTGAAAAAATCGTCAAAGGGGATAATGGCGCCCCATACATTTGACCCGTGAGGCAGAACTTCAACCCTGTTTCTGTTAAGATTCACATCCCCCACAAAGGTGATGGTCAGAGGAACCCAATTCTCTTTCTGGGTAGCGGGTGGAACCTCGGGAGTCGCGACCGGCGAAGGAGTCCCGCTGTTTTCCTGCCCTTTGGTCTGGGCAAAAAGCAGGCATGGTATGGCCATGGCCAACAGAATGAACGTGGCGGAAAGTGCTTTGATTATAGCTTTCATTTTCTTCCAGGATAGATTTTCAGTTTCATTCCAGGCTTGATAAATTTTCCCCTGGCGTTTCTATTCCACTTCTTCAGGTTTCTTACACTGGTGTGATATTTTTTCGCGATAGTATATAAAGAGTCGCCTTTTCTAACTTTGTAATAGACTACCTTGCTCCGCCTCGCGGGAGCTTTAAGTTTGGCTATTTTCGCTTTGGATAGATATTTCCTGCTATCAGACGCGGCGTTAAAAGAGGTCAAAAACTGATCGTAACGGGACTTTGGCACCTTTAGTTTATAGCCATTTACTTTTGGATGGGTATATTGGGACAGAAGTTCGGGATTGGTCTCTTTCAATTCCGAATAGGCGATTCCGGTAATCTCCGCCAGTATTTTCATGTCAGCGGGCTTCTCAAGAACAACTTCATTATAAGCCATGGGGTCTTCGTATGTGACAAAAAACCCATACATCTCAGGGTCGCGAGCGATAATCATGGCCGCGAAAAATTTCGGAACATAATTGCACGTCTCCATGGGAAGGTCCAAATCCCAATAATTTCGGGAATTGTTTCGCTTGATGGCCCGGCCAACATTGCCCTCGCCGCAATTATATGAAGCCATGGCAAGAGGCCACGAATTGAACATGGAATGAAGCTCTTTCAGGTAGGCGGCAGCGGCGTGGGTGGCCTTGACCGGGTCTCTTCTCTCATCAACCCAGCTATCGATTTTCAACCCGAATCTCTTCCCTGTGGATTTTATAAACTGCCATAAACCAACAGCGGAAGCCGATGAATAAGCATAAGGCGAATAGCCGCTTTCAATCATAGCCAGATATTTCAGTTCAAGGGGCAAGCCCTCTTTTGTCATAACTCCATCTATCATGGGAATATATTTTCCCGACCGTGACAGGTAGATGCTCATGGATCTGCGCCCATTTGTCAGCCAGAAAGCAAGCCACCGTTCCACATCAGGATTCAGTTCCAGGCCTCTTGCTTCTGCACATCCGGTGACCAGTCTGCTACGG
>CAYSHR010000227.1:0-2704 GCA_964430795.1 uncultured bacterium | reverse complement strand
GATTCAGTTCCAGGCCTAAGGGAGAATCCTTAGGCAAGGCGGTCTCAAAAGTGCCTCTTAAATGGCCCAGGCGCACCTGGTTCAGACATATTTCCAGGAAAAGACCCTCGATTTTTTTAACATTTTCTTTGTCTGTTTCCTTGTCAAAATCCTCAAGGCAAAAAAGCAGCGCGGCGTCAAGTTCAGTTTTTGCCTCATCCAACTCACCTGCTTCCAAAAGCTCGGCTGCCTTCACAAACCGAATTTTAGCTTTTTCATAAATCTTCCCGGCCTCTGTCTTTATCGGCGCCGGCGCGGGAGTTGGAGTTGGCAAGGCAACATCCTTATCACCGGACCGGTCAGCGAACTTGAGAGCTGAACAGCTAAAAGAGAAAGAAATAATCATCAAAAGTATTGTAAACAGTTTTAGTCGAGTCATCTATATATCCTACTCATGGTTTTTAACCTTTTGATTTCTATCAGAAATTTAATTATTGTCAATAAATCATTAGAAACATCAATAATCGTTAGAAACATCAGAAGAAATTCAGTTAAGTACTCTGAAGAAATAAAGTTGGTGGGCGGTACTGGATTTGAACCAGCGACTTCCACCGTGTGAAGATGGCACTCTAGCCAACTGAGTTAACCGCCCACATTTATGGCAGATGTTTGAGTATCAAATCCCCACTGAAAAGACAAGAGAAAACTGGTTTGGTAATCGTTCAGTTATAAGAGGGCTTTTTGAAAAAGTGGAAAAATGGGCTTGTTGCGCATCCCCTGATTTTCATATATGAATTCAATGTAAACGATCCCCATTTCCCTGATATCATTGACCACAATGCCGGTCATTGTAAAGAAATCTGGTCATATCCCCCGAGTTCCTTAAATGGGCATTAGTTTGGCGAATTTTAACCGAAGTTTTTTTATACCCGATTTGTCGAATTGAACTATGGCTGTGGCGTATTCGCCCTCTCCCTCAACAAAGATAACCTTGCCTTTGCCTAGTTTTCCGTGCCGGACAAATGATCCCACAGCGATCTCTCCAAATTCCCCGGTCTGGCTGTAGGAGTAATCCACAACGGTTTCCTCCCTTTTCTCCTGAAGCTTTTTTTTTCCTTTTGGACTTGCCGGTCTTTTTAAAAAGTCATCCGGCACGCCTCTTGGGGTTTTACCCACATGGTCGGGATGGGGCGTAAAGTAGGCTTCTTTTGTTATTCTCCCGGGCTTTGGGAATTGGTTTTGGGATTCCTGGGAATAGGAAAAAGCCGGTTTAGAATAATAGTCTTCAACTTCCAAAAGGGAATCGGGAATGTCTTCAATAAACCTGCTGGCCATAGTATATATAGGGCGTCCTCCATATGATCTTCGTTTTTCAGCGGAGGTTAAAAAGACTTTTTTCTCCGCCCTTGTTATGGCCACATAGAACAGTCGGCGCTCCTCTTCCATTTCTGTTTCGCTCTCTATGGAACGGCTGTGAGGAAAAAGGCCGTCCTCAAGGCCACAGATAAAAACAGCGGGAAACTCGAGTCCCTTTGCCGTATGGACAGTCATAAGGGTTACCTGTCCGCTTTCAAAATCCACGGAATCCTGATCCGCCACCAGGGCGCACTGCTCCAGAAACGACGCCAGCTCCTCCTCGGGAAACTCTGTCTCGAACTCACCAATGGCTTCTATAAGTTCTTTGATGTTCTCAGCCCTTGTCATAGCCTCCACGCTTTTATCTTTTTCAAGCATGGCCATGTATCCCGAACCATGGATAACAAGTTCCGCTGTTTTTGAAGGGCTGAATTTTTTACTGTCCCTGGTCAATGAATCAATCATTTCGATAAACTTTTTTAACTTCGAGCAGGTTCCTTTTGGCAAAAGTTCTTTTTGAACCATGACTCGAGCCGCGGCAATAAAAGGCACGCCCTTTTTATCCGAAAAACCGTCGATTTTCTCCACAGTTGTTTTTCCGATTCCTCTTGCCGGAAGATTAATAATTCGCCTGGCGCTGACCGAATCAGCCGGATTAACAAGGCATCTCAGATAAGCCAGAATATCCTTGATCTCCTTTCTCTCATAAAAACGCATGCCGCCGATTACCTTTGCCGGAATGGCGCTCCTGGAAAACTCCTCTTCAAAAATCCGGGATTGAGCGTTAGTCCTGTAAAAAAGAGCGATCTGGTCGTGCCTGTAACCCTTTTGCCGGATTAATTCCAATATCTGTTCTGAAGCATATCTTGCCTCGGCGTATTCATCCTCGCCTCTATAAAGGGCAATGGGCGCGCCCATGGGATTGGATGTAAAAAGCTCCTTGTCCCTGCGATTCTCGTTACCTCTGATTACATTTGACGCGGCCTCGATAATAATTTTTGAGGAGCGATAATTCTCTCCAAGAATCACCACCTTGGCATTGGGAAAATCCTTTTCAAAACCAAGAATGTTTTGAATATTCGCCCCCCGCCAATTATAGATGGACTGGTCATCGTCTCCTACCACAGAGATATTTTTATGTTCGCCAAGTAGATTCGAAAGAAGGCGGTATTGGGAAGTGTTCGTATCCTGAAACTCATCCACAAGGATATGCTGTAATCTCTCCTGGTAATATTCAACCAGGGTTTCGTTCTGCTCCAGAAGTTCAATCGCCTTTATAATCAGGTCGCCAAAATCAAAAGCGCTGCTCTTCTTCAATTCCTTGGCGTATTTTTTACAAACCGTCACATATCTCTGATCCATGCCTTCT
>CAYSHR010000226.1:0-6233 GCA_964430795.1 uncultured bacterium | reverse complement strand
ACTTCGCCTCGACCAAGCAGTCGGTCTTTCCCATCGTCAGCGCCGGCGTCTTGCCCGCCAACCGTATAAACATCGGTCCCGATAGCGGCAACGCAATGATTTCTCCTGGTTTCGGGCATCTGGGTAAGGGATGTATCCCATGTGTCGGTCATGGGATCGTATGCCCAGAGGTTGTTCTGTCCAGTAATGCCATCATAACCGCCTAAAACATAAAAAAGATTGCGAACTACAACGCCGCCGGTGCGACCCCGAACGCCGGGCATGACTGTCGGCGCGCTTTCAAATCCGAAAGAGCACTGGTCAACAGCCTGAACTGATGTTCCAACCATGCACAAAAGGGTCAAAAGTGTGATAAAAAACGCAGCTTTTTTCATAATGCTTTCCTCCCATAAAATTGTCTTTATCTTTGCAAAATCCTACAATTGATTTAACATTTTATGAATTGATAAGCAATATAATTCAAATTGATGGAGAAAAGCCGAGAGTGGGACATATTTGGAGGCAAAAGGAGCCTGAAAATGAGATTCAATCGATTGGACAAATACAGATTTCAAATTCCGCGGGACGAATCAATGAATGGTCCTGGAATAATATATTCCTCTGATGAATTGATCTCACAGGTAAAGGATGACAACGCTGTAAAGCAGGTTATGAATGTAGCCCGGTTGCCCGGCCTTGTAGGTCCGTCCCTGGCAATGCCCGACATTCATTGGGGATATGGTTTTCCCATTGGCGGCGTAGCGGCTTTTGACGCGAAGAAGGGCGTAAAAAGTCCCGGCGGCGTCGGCTATGACATAAATTGCGGCGTCCGTCTGGCGACTCTGGATTTTGATGTTAAGGAAATAAAACCGAGGGTCGAGGATATGGTATACGCTCTTTTTAATGAAGTGCCCTGCGGAATTGGCAGGGGCGGCGCCATACGCCTTGACAGGAAGGAAGTGAAAAAAGTTCTGTCAAAAGGCGCGGCCTGGGCTGTCGGCAGGGGATATGGAGATAGAGGCGACCTGGAGCGAATTGAGAATGGCGGCGTTATGAATGAAGCCGATCCCGATGAGCTTTCCAATAAAGCCATTACAAGAGGCGCGGACCAGGTTGGGACATTGGGCTCTGGAAATCACTTTATTGAAATCGGTTACGTGGATGAACTCTTTGATAAAGAAAAAGCTTCTGTCTTTGGGTTAAGAAAAGGGCAGGTTACTCTAATGATCCATTCGGGCAGCAGGGGTCTTGGATACCAGGTGTGCGACGATTTTCTGGCCATTATGATGGGAAAGGCCGGCAAGAATAAAATCGTTCTTCCTGACAGGCAGCTAGTTTACGCGAATATGGATTCCGACCTTGGCAGACAGTACTACAGCGCCATGATGGCCGCGGCAAATTACGCCTTTGCCAACAGGCAGGTTCTGATGGCTCTGGCTACAGCCGCTATTGCCAAAGTTATAAAAACCGGCGCCGGCAATCTTGGACTCAACCTTGTCTATGACCTGTGCCACAATATCGCCAAGATAGAGACCCACAACCGGCGCGGCAAAAAGCGGCGGCTTGTTGTGCATAGGAAAGGCGCGACAAGATCATTCGGACCCCAAAGCGCGGAACTACCCGATGAATTCAAAGCCACCGGCCAGCCTGTTTTGATTCCCGGAGATATGGGCAGGGCGAGCTTTGTTTTGGCCGGAACCCAAAAAGCCATGGATGAAACTTTCGGCTCCACATGCCACGGCGCCGGTAGAGTATTGTCAAGAAAAGGGGCTATCAGGCAAAGCAAAGGACGGCGGATCGACGCTGAACTGGCCAAGGCCGGTGTAATTGTGAAAGCAAGTGGACGAAGGTCCTTAAATGAAGAGATGCCTGAGGCTTATAAAGATGTGTCTAAGGTCGTGGAGGTGGTTCACGGCGCCGGAATCGCGAAAAAGGTCGCCCGTTTACGCCCTTTGGGTGTGATTAAGGGGTGATCAGTTTCCCGGAGGCGCGCCCTTGATCCATAGGGCGGGATAATATTCGGGCTTTACAAGACCTTTGGAAAACTCCATATAGAAAAGTTCATCTCCCTCTTGGCCTCCTGGGGGCAGTTCAATGACCAGGAGACTATCTCCGGCGCCAATGAGAATGTTGCCGTTTTCGTGAAGCCGGATGTTTCCCACGGAACGATGGTAGGGCACTCGATATTCCCACAATAACTCCACAGTCATGGCGTTCTGGTCCACCAATAGCTCCATGGCTCTTGAAAAGGGGGCGTTGGGATAGAAGCTGTTATCATATATAAAGAACCGCCCGTCTGCCAGCAAGTGTGGATCGTGCTGAAAATGGAACCATTTTTCATCCGCCGGCTGGCCGCCGATCCAGGAAAAATCCAGCCCCTGGCCCATCTGCCAGAGTATATCACCAGTGTCCCTGTCGATTTTTACAAGGCGGCTCACATTCCTGAGGGAAAAAATATAACCGTTTTCACCTGGCACGGGAATAACCGAATTGGCGTGGGTCCAGTCATAGGTGCCGCTTCCCCAGAAATGGAGTTCACATATTTCCGGATCCATGGCGGTTTGGGGAATTTGATCCTGGTGGTCAAAAACGTCCCACCTCCATACTTCGTTTCCGTTTCCGTCAATTTCAGCAATGCCGTCTCCCACCATCTGGGTTGTGGGAGTGGAAAGGTCGCACTCAACGCCATCGCCCTTGCGAGCGAAGATCACCATTGCCCAATCCGAATCATAATCCTCAAGATAGAACTTATGGTGGGACTCAACATGAAAGGGCTGGTCTAATTGTATGTCTATAAGAGTGTATTCCTCACCGTCGAGTTTCAGCGCCACCAACTCCGAATATTTTGACGAAACTATGTGCCCATTGCTCATTACTTTCGGATTCTTACCACCTGACATATGGTGATACATTCTCAGTCGCCCTTTTCTATCAAAGATATAATTGAATTTAGCCTGCCCTTTGCCTAATGGGAAATGATGATAAACAAGGTACCAGTCTGTAAATGAGTTGTCTTCATCATAGGCAAGGTCAAGAATTTCAGGTTTATAATCGGGCAGGGCCGGGGTAGAGAATGTTCCTGTAGCCACAACTTTGCCCGGTTTGTTTGTCAGGTAAAATGTGTATTTAAAAGCCCTTGACTCAAAAAGGCCATAGAACCAGAAAACATGTTCTTTTCCATGGTCGCTTTCTGTGGGGTCTGATGGGCCGTATGCCCTTTCACCGGCTGTTGTCACATATCCGGAAAGAGAGCAGGGCTGATCTGTAATGACGGTAATTTTTCTTGCCAGAAGGTTGCCTTCGGGAGGATCGTCAACATTTACTTTGGCGTCGGGAATAAAGAAATTGTCATCATCGTCGCCGGTGTCATCGTCTTCATCATCGTCGTCATGGTTGTAAGAGTCGTCGTCGGTTTCCTCCTGAATTTCAACGCAACATTCATCCACGCATTCCCATCCGTTGCCCAGCAATGCTACGCATTCGGCGTCAGAGACGCAAAAAAGGCAGTTTGCACCACGGTCGTTGTTCTGATCAGTGCAGTTACAGCCGGTAAAAAAAACAATGATAAAAATAGAAAGGGGAAGTAAAGACTTCAACATTATCTCCCGGAGAAGTTATTTTGAGAATCGCTCGATAATCATTTTGTCGGTTGTGGCGATTTTCTCAGTGTCGTCTTTTGAATCGGTCATGCCTGTTGACTGCTCGAATTCATGATCCGAGGTTGATGAAACGCCTTTGAATTTAAGGGCGAAGTCACCGGGATTTGAAGCGTATTTCAATGCGTCCTCATATGCCACAAGCTGTTTTCTTACAAGGATCATCAGTGACATATCAAAGGTCTGCATTTTGTCTGTGGAATACCCTTTCTGCATGGCGTCAACAATTTCGCCGGCCTTCTCCTTGAACTTGATGCAATCCCTGATTCTGCTGTTGTTGATCATAATTTCCACAGCCGGCACCCTGCCTTTTTTATCCGCTCTAGGCAAAAGGCGCTGGCAGATTATCGCTTTCAAAGCCGTGGAAAGCTCAAAACGCACCTGGTCAAGTTGATGGGCTGTATAAAAAGATAGTATTCTGTTTACAGTCTCCATTACATCAACTGTATGCAATGTTGAAAGAACAAGGTGCCCTGTCTCTGCCGCCTGAACCGCGGTTGTAATTGTTTCAACATCCCTCATCTCTCCAACCAGGATTACATCGGGGTCCTGGCGCAGGGCGGACCTTAGGGCTTTTGAGAATGTTGTTGTGTCAAACCCGACTTCTCTTTGAGAAATGATGGATTTTTTGTCTCTCATCAAGAATTCTATGGGGTCTTCAATGGTAATAATGTGTCGCCTTGATGTTTCATTAATATGATCAATCATGGCGGCCAGGGTAGTTGATTTTCCACTACCTGTGGCACCGGTTACTATGACCAGCCCTCTGTGAAAATTGGCGATCTTCTTTATTATTGACGGCAGCAGGAGTTGGTTCCATGAATTAACCATTGGAGGGATAAGCCTTAGGGCCATGGCTACAGTGCCTCGCTGCTGAAAAATACTTATCCTAAAACGACCAACTCCTGGAAAGGAATATGCCAGATCAACTTCCTGAAATTCCCTGAAATGCTCCAACTGCTCCTCAGTCATGATTCTCCTGGCAATAGCGGCAATCTGGTTTGGTGATATCTTATTGGCTTTTGGGAGATCGATAAGTGCGCCATTAACTCTTATAATAGGGGCGTTGCCTGGTTTTATATGAATGTCGCTGGCTTTTAATTCCACTGCCATGGTAAGAATTCGTTTTAATTCTCTGCCTGGTCCGGCTTTATTCTGTTCCATCTGTCACCAACCTCTATGTTATTAACCGCTCTCTTTTTTATTCTCAGTGGGAGAGATGTTTTTTATCATATAATGCTCAAGGATTTTATTTCTCAATTCGGTGGTAATATCCGGGTTGTCATTAATAAATGTCTTGGCGTTTTCCCTGCCTTGTCCGATTCTTGTTTCCTTGTAAGAATACCAGGTCCCGGACTTTTCAATCAGTCCAAGCTCAACTCCCATGTCCACCAGTTCACCGGAAAGGCTGATTCCCAATCCATACATCAGATCAAATTCCGTCTGCCTAAAAGGCGGCGCCACTTTGTTTTTTACAACCTTGACTCTTGTTCTTCCACCGACAATCTGGTCGGCTTTTTTAATGGCGCCCACTCTTCGAATATCCATTCGGATGGTGGCGTAAAATTTAAGAGCGTTTCCACCAGAGGTTGTTTCGGGATTGCCGAACATCACCCCTATTTTGAGCCTGATCTGGTTAATAAAAATAACTATTGTTTTGCTTTTGCTGATCACAGCGGTAAGCTTTCTAAGAGCCTGGCTCATCAGGCGCGCCTGTAGACCTACATGGCTGTCGCCCATATCCCCTTCGATTTCCGCTCTGGGAGTAAGGGCGGCCACAGAGTCGATAACTACAACATCCACGGCGGAAGACCGAACCAGAACCTCGGCAATCTCAAGAGCCTGCTCCCCTGTATCGGGCTGGGAAAGAAGGAGGTCGTCAACCATGACGCCCAGTTTGCGGGCGTAGCCGATATCCAGCGCGTGCTCGGCGTCGATAAAGGCACAAATCCCTCCGGTTTTTTGAGCCTGGGCCAATATGGATAAAGCAAGAGTTGTTTTGCCCGAGGCTTCCGGTCCATAAACTTCAACCACACGCCCTCTTGGCACTCCGCCAAGGCCAAGTGCTATATCAAGTCCCAGGCTCCCTGTGCTTATAACTTCCAGGTCCTGATCGATCTTGGTGTCGCCCAATCGCATTATGGCGCCTTTGCCAAACTGCCTCTCTATTTGAGAAACGGCTGTAACTATGGCTTTGTCTTTGATCATTTCCGGTTTTTTCTTGCCAGCCATTAACATCCTCCGATAATTCTAAAAGGTTGCCCAGAATAATAATTGCTATTTAACAATATTTCATGGATTCGCATTACAGATAATGTCGTGTTAATCAAAAGGATTCAAGAGGATTCTACTCAATATGTAAAATATTGTTAATGGAATAGTTTGGGCAAGAACTTATGAAGTGTTGAAACTCTCTTAAAAAACAAAGAGTACTTTTCCTGCTTGGAACTGACTACTAGAGCGTTCCTGAATTAACGTGTCATTCTGAAGGAGCGGAGGGACTGAAGAACCTCTATTACTTCCAGCGAGATTCTTCACTGGGCTCAGATAGTGGAAAGGACTGACCTCGATCATTGATACTCGATGATCGAGATCACC
>CAYSHR010000225.1:0-6234 GCA_964430795.1 uncultured bacterium | reverse complement strand
CCATAATCGAGGGCAAGTACAGGCAGATACGAAGAATGTTTAAACTTGTGGGGCGTCCGGTGGCCAGATTGAAAAGAGAGCAATACGGATCCCTGGTCCTTGAGGACTTAAAACCCGGGAAATATCGCTATTTAAGGGATGATGAAATTGAAAAGTTAAGAAAGGCTGTCAAGTGAAGCCCCAAAACATATTTACCATAGTTCTGGCATTGGCATGGATTATTCTATCATTCAGCGGTTGCGGTGAAAAATCAAGGTCAGCCCCTCTTGCTGATTACAAAACCAAGACCCAAATGACAACTGTTAATAAAGTCTCCATGTTCAGCCTCGTGCGAAAAGCCCTTGCCCTTTATCCTGACGTTGACAAGGCTCTGAGTCTGCCTGTGGAAAAAGGCTTGCTGAACAACTGCGATAGAGAAGTATTTGTGACAATATTTCACGAGGGCAGCCCTCAGATAACCGGTGTCGGCGCCCAGGGATGTATGCAGGAGAGACTGCTCCTGGCCGTGGCAAATCTCACAAGCAACCCAACCTTTAAAAATCAGTACTTGTTAAACCTCGATACAGTCACTGTGAAAATTGATATTGTTTACCGGCGAAACGCTCTTAACACCGATAAAGAGATAGAGAAAATAAAAATTGAGCCTGGTCTTGATGGATTGATTTTACAAGATGGGCAGAAAATGCATTACCAATTGCCTACTGACTTTATCCATTTTGGCTGGGAGCCCGAAACAAGAGGAAAAAATCTGCGGGGAGAAAGAAACAAAATCATGTTCAAGTATCTTTGCAGACAAGGCGGCCATGGCGCCGGATCCTATAAAAGCTATCCGATCTATCGGTTCAGAACCATCAGTTTGATCCAGCATAAACCCGACGTTCTGCCCTTACAGCTTTTTAGGGGCAATCTTCTACCTGTTGAATTCAGGTCTACGGATATGGCCAGAGGCGCGGCGGGCGCTGGTGATTGGCTTATCGAAAACATTGAGCCAACCGGCCGCTTCTCCTATCTTTTCGACCCTACCAGCGGCGAAAAATCATCCTTCTTTGATTATAATGTTGTTCGTCACGCCGGCTGCGTTTATTCCCTTCTCTATCTATATAATCAAAGCCTCGAACCAAGATTTCTGGAAAAGGGCATGGTGTCCCTGAAGTTCCTTCAGCGCCATCTTAAAAAACCTCTTCTTGAGCCTGATCTTTTGGCTGTCAAGCACCCGGTTTATGGAACCTATGCCCTTGGCTCTACTGCTCTAACTCTCATTGCCTTGTGTGAATTGCCTGATAAGTATGCCGCAAATGTGGGAGTAACCACCACCAACAGCCTGGCTAAGTTCCTGCTGAAAATGCAGATGGACAATGGCGGGTTTTATGGGAATTATTTGCAGAAACTGGCCGACGTCAAACCATCCAGACCTCCTCGTTACGCCATTGGCGAAAGCCTTCTGGCCCTTGTGAGATATTATGTCAAGAACCCAAATGTCGATTGGCTCGAAGCCGCCAATAAGGCTGCTCAATTTCAGATCGACAGATTTAACGCTACAGGGCAAGTTGATAGCTGGACAATCCAGGGTCTTGCTGAGCTTTTCAGAATCAACCCAAGGCCGGAATACTCCCAGGCTGTTTTTGATATGGCTGACATATTCCTTGATAGCCAATACGACAATAAGTCCAGGACCTTTCCTGATTATGCGGGTGGTTTTAAAAATTCCAGACCGCCAAGGTCCACTCCGGCTTCAAGCAGAACCGAAGCTCTTTTAGCGGCAAGAAACCTGAGCTATTTTCTGGGCAAATCCACCAGGAAATATGACCAGGCGATTCTTCTGGCCGCACGGTTTATCCTCTGGAATCAATACCGATCCGATAACAGCTATTTTATTGGATTGCCTGATTCGGCCAAAGGAGCCATTTCCGGTGGCCTGATTGATCCTGTAATCAGAATGGATTATTGCCAACACGCAATTATCGCTCTTACCGGAGCTTATAAAGTCGCCGCTGAAAAAGAAGATGCCAAAAGCGTCATGGAAAAAATCGATAGTTCTGAAAAGAGCGGCAAATCCAAATAGCATAAGATTTTGCTATTGACGCGACATGGTTATTTATTCCAGGATGGATAATGAATGAAGAGGCCCGCACTCAAGCCGACCCTGTTTCAAAAGCATATTCCTATTATGTCTTTTCCTTATTAACCCTTTTGTACATGTTCGATTACATCGATAGAATGATTGTGGCCTCCCTTTTTCCCTTTTTAAAAAGAGATTGGCTTTTGACCGACGCCCAGTGCGGCCTCCTGGTCTCGGCTGTTTATTGGTCCATTCTTATATTCTCATTTCCTGTTTCAATTCTCATTGACAGATGGAGCAGAAAAAACAGCATCGGCCTTATGGCCCTTACCTGGAGCATTGCCACAGTTACATGTGCTTTTACAAAAAACTTCACCCAGTTGTTTGTAACAAGGAGCGCCATTGGTGTTGGCGAGGCCGGATACGCTCCCGGGGGCACCGCTTTGATCTCCGCTCTTTTCCCAAAATCAAAGCGTGCTTTGTTTCTTGGAATCTGGACCGCGTCCATACCTCTTGGCAGCGCCATTGGAATCGGCCTTGGCGGAGTTATCGCGGAGCATTTTGGATGGAGAAACGCTTTTGGAATTGTGGCGTTGCCCGGATTGGTTATCGCGCTGCTCTTTTTCAAAACAAGAGATTACAAATCGGTCAGTCTTGAAAAAACCGACCGGAGTCTCGCTGCGGGCAACAACAAAGTAAAAATGACCAAGATGGATATTGTAGGCGAGTTTACCGGGAAGTATTCACTGATCTTCACCTTCTTCGCTTTTGCCGGATGCACCTTTGTTACAACTTCCCTTCTGATCTGGCTCCCAACCTATTTTCACAGAATATATGGACTTGATGAAGCAACCGCGGGAATCAAGTCAAGTGTTGTTATGCTCTTTGCGATTATCGGCGCTCCATTAGGGGGATATCTGGCGGATAAATGGTATAAAACAAGGGCAAACGCCCGCCTTCTTTTTTGCTCATTAACCTCAGTAATGACAGGTGTTTCTCTCTTTATGGCTTTTGTTATTGTCCCTATGATATTTGAGACGGCTACCGAGGCAAACACCGGCGCGTATGTACAGTATGGGTTCCTTCTTCTTACAGGGGTTACCGCCGCGGCATTTGTCCCAGCCGCCGCCGCCGTCACCCAGGAAGTAATACATCCGGGGTTAAGAGCAACGTCATACAGCATGTGCGTGATTGTTCAGAACCTTCTTGGCAGTTCCCTTGGACCGGTTTTTATCGGAGCAATATCGGATCACAAAGGCATTGAGTTCGCTATTTCCATTTTACCTCTATTTGCCTTTGTGGCGGCTTTCCTGTTCTTCCTTGGTTCCAGGCATATTGCCAGGGACTTAAAGACTGTGGAGCGGGTTGATCTTCTGTTTGACGCGAAATAATCCATAGGTTTATTTAAATGAATCTCAAGGATAAAAACGTATTTATCAGCGGTGGAACAAGCGGCATCGGCCTTGCCTGCGCCAACCTTTTTGCCCAAATGGGCGCGAGTATTTTTGTTTTTTCCATTGATGACCAAAACGCCCGCGAGCAGGCTCTGCGATCAATAAGGGAATCCGCCTGTAAAAAGAATCAGAGATTTGAGGCGGCTTATCTCGATGTTATTGATAATGAAAAGGTCAATGATGTCATGGCCCGCCGGATAGACTCTTTCGGGGCTCCATATATTTTGATAAACAGCGCGGGAATCGGCGGCGCGATAAAATTTGAGGAACTCTCATTTGAGAGATTTGACAATACCCTGAGAGTGAATTTATACGGCGCGCGAAACGTAATCGCCGCCTGCCTGCCTCACATGAAAAAATCCGGGGGTCATATAGTAAATGTTTCTTCCTTTGCAGGTCTTGTCGGATCATTTGGATACACCGCGTATAGCAGCGCCAAATTCGCTGTTGTGGGTTTTTCCGAATCTTTGAGAAGTGAGTTGAAGCAATATGGGATTTATGTTTCGGTGCTATGCCCTTCTCAGGTGGATACTCCCATGCTTAAGGCTACTAATGAGTATAAACCCAAAGAAACTCTCGCGATAAATAAAAATGTCGGGATCATGTCCGCCAAAGACGCGGCCGCGGGGCTTCTTGCGGGATTAAGAAAGAATAGGTTTATAATTATCCCGGGCTTTCAAGGAAAATTTGTATACTTTCTTAGCCGGCTTTTTCCTCGATTCAGGGAATGGATAACTGACAGGATTATTAGAAAGACTCAAAAAAGGTAATGTTCCCTTTATTGACTATTGAGGGTAGTATTGCCTTTCTCTACTGATTATTCCGTTTTGCAAGGTAAATTGATGTTCCAAAAACAAATATTTTGTTTAGCGACAAATATTTCCATTTTGCTCCTGGTCATTGTCGGCCTGGCCGGTTGTTTTAACGGCGGCGACCAAGGGCCTTCGTCCGGCTACGGCGGTTCAGGCGATGACGCGGCCCACGCTGAGGGGATAGCGAATGATGATGATAACGATCGGACAAACTCAGGGTTGTCAAGAGAGGATTTTACCTTGCTTGTTGATGGCGGGATTGACAGCGGGATAAACAGTTATCCGTGGGCGGTAGCCCTTTTTGACGGCGATAAGGATGGTGTTGAGGAAATCTATATAGGCACAATAGCCAACGCGCTCTGTCTGCAGGTGCCAATGGTTCCTGTTCTATTTCAGCTTTTTCCAGATGCCCGCCCTCCTGGAAACTGGCAGTGCGATATGGATTTCTGGAATCCTGATAATTGGTCTTTGTATTATATGAGCAATCTAAAAAACGCGGTGATTTTCAGGGGCGTCCCACCAACCGGTGAAGATGGCTGGAGATGGGAGAGGGTTTTTGAGCCCGACATGGACCAGGCCGGCGGATTCAGGGGCGCGATAGTTTTTAATGACGCCCTGTATATGTTGGGCGCTTCAAGAAAAGGCGGCATTGTCTGGAAAAGCGTTGACGGCGTTACTTGGGAAGCGGCCTCCGAAGCTGGAGTAATCAAAGAGCATGGAGGATTGAATAAATTTCTAAGAGCCTCGGTGGTTTATAAGGACAGATTATATGTAGCCAATTCCTCTCCCGCAAGCTCATACATTTACCATTCCGATGACCCGAGACCGGGAAATTGGGAGCTTGTAAACAGTAAAGGTTTTTCCCTTTCAGGCGGACCATTGATTGAGGAAGTTTATGAGAGAGGAACTTCCACTGGAAATAATTCCAGCAAAACATTGAGAGACGCCGGGACCTCGCTAATACCATTTTATTACGGAGGCGGCGCCTACCAAATACGAATAGTGGCCGGTGCGGGAAAAGGGCAGAGTCGGTTGATTCTCGAAAACTTCGGCAATACAGTATTTATTACAGAACCATGGAATGAAATCCCTGATCAGACATCAAAATACGAAATTTTCTTAGCAGACGCCCCTGTCAACGGCCCCATTTATCAGATGGCTGTATTCAATGATAAGTTGTATGCCGCGCCTTTTAACTATATTACCGGGGCGGAACTCTGGTGTTCCGACAATCCATCTCCTGGAAATTGGGAGCGGGTTATCGAAGGAGGATTCCACAAACAGAATATCGAGGGTTTTATGACGGTGACTCCATTTATGGATCACCTATATCTGGGCACTGTGGCCTATCCAGGATATTTTGATGATATCGAGGATATGATGGGCTGTGAAATAATTAGGATCGACAAAGATAATAATGTGGATTTACTTGTGGGACAGACTCGATATCCTGGAACCGACAAAGAGATTAAACCTCTTTCCGGTTATGGCCCAGGTTTTAACTACTTACCCAATGTTTATATCTGGAATGGAATAGCGTATAATAAGTGGCTTTACTTCGGGACCTTTGACGCGGGAGGCCTCGGTATGGATTTTATTGATGAACTTTTTCCAAATGGAATACCCGCGGACTTGATGCCGGCCATTGAGATTATCATGGGAGAGGATCGCGCAAGGTGGGGCGGTTTCGATTTCTGGAGAACAAAAAACGGGATCGAATGGGAAGCTATCTCCCTTGATGGATTTGAAAACCAGGAAAATTACGGGATACGATCTTTTGCGAAAACCCCTTGGGGGCTTCTGGTGGGCACGGCAAATCCCTATAACGGTTTTGAAATCTGGTTGGGGGAAAAAGGAAGATAAATAGTAATTTCCCCTTTTTTCTCAAAACAAGTTATGGCGGCAAAAC
>CAYSHR010000224.1:0-6249 GCA_964430795.1 uncultured bacterium | reverse complement strand
GGAGCGAATCTCGATCGCGCGGTGGTGGCGGTTATCATCTCGTTAATGTAGCTCTGGCTGTCGCAGTACTCATCGTCTTCGCATAGAGGCTCCAGGGTCATGGGGTCTGAGAGGCATTCGGCGCCAAATGAAGAACCATAAGCTCTGACCTCATAGTAATAACGCATCAGATTGCCGTTAATAGCCCATTGATGCCCATTATAGGGAATGATGGACACAAGGTCTCTGCCTGGAGAATCCACTTCATCACGCCAGGCGTAATAGGGGCTGCCGCCGGATAGAGTATAGTCAAAGAACTGCTCATCCACGCAAGCCTCGTGAGCGTCCCGCCTGGTTCCCTGTCCCGAGGCGCAGGAGTCAGCCTCACTGATGGGAATTTTAGCTATGGGTTCTTCACTGACAATACCCAGGTCCTCGGGGTCTGATCTATAGACCCAGTACTCATCAACATCCGTGTCCATAGCGCCGCCGCTCATCGACGCTTCCCAGATAAGGGTAATGCTGCCTAAATCCGGATAGCCAACCGCCTTATAGCAGGGCGAATCCCATGAATAAAATATCTGTGGCGCCGATGGGAAATTCTGAACCGGCGTCACACTGGAACTGGTGGCCCAGGCTGACTTCTGGTCAGCGCAATCAACAGCTAAAACTCTGTATTGATATGTTTGGTTTACAATATGGCCGTTAATATCTTTTTCCAGATTACTGTCAATAAAGATGTATGAAGGATCGCCGGTGGCCGGAATAAAAGTGTAATATTCCCAGTTCCCTGAGGCGACTTTTCTTTGAATCTCATACCACATAACATCGTTTTCACCGGTGCCGTCATCTGTGGAGGCGTTAAAGGAAACCTGAATCCGCCTTCCGCAATCCAGTAAATTGAGAGCAACATTTGAAGGGGGTCCCGGAGGACCGCCACAATCATCGGTCAAGGGCGCTTTAATAAGATTACGGGGCCTGACATCTGTTTTTACATGATATTCACGGTAGTGATAAGTCGATTCATTGGGATGGCTGTATTTATTGTCAAGATATTGGGATATTGTAGTTAGATTTATCTCAATCCTGTTTATGGCAAGATCCAGAAGGTTCGTATCAAGGCGACCGTTGCCGTTCAAATCCTCTCCAGGATCAAGCCTGCCGTCTCCATCACCATCTTCGGTATTGGTCATGCTTGGTCCAATAAAAATCGCTCCGGCGGGAACACCGCTATTGGTTATGGTCCCTGATTGAGAAGCATAGCTCCAGGTGTAGCTCCCGGTCAACAGGGCGTTTATCTCATCTTTATCAATTACACCGTCACCATTCGAGTCGCCCCATAGGGTGTCCGCGGTAGATGGGTTAAGATCGAAATCGCCCCAGTAGCTAAACAGTAGCGGGACCCGTTCACTGTTTGCGTATTGCATGGTTCCATCATCATACCTGATGCCGTAAGCAACACGCTCGGAAATAAGGTTGCTGTTTTGGTCCCGCATATCATTAATTCTTCTTCTGATCTCCCGGTCATAGGGAGAAAAGGAGAAATCCTCCCCGGCGGAAGGCACCTTCATAAAATAGTGAATGGTTTCAGCGTCTGATTCCCACGCGCTGTTTCCGTTATAAGCGGTGCTGCTGGGTCCATAAGTAATACTGGTTGAAAGAGCGCCGTACATGCTGGACACATCGGCGTTAAAAACCATTTCCCAGGGAGCGGCGTAAACCATAGCTTCCTGGCCATTGTCAATCCTGGCATTTCTACCGGCAACCATAATATCGCTCTTTACTTTGCCGATTGCCGATCTGGCTATTTGAGAAACCTCGACCCTGTCGTCTTCAACAATAACAACTCGATTATAGTGGATATAGAACGCGTATGTCGCCGCCACCAGAACAGCGGTCAATATAGTTCCAACGATCAGTTCGATTAGTGTAAAACCACTGTCCGATGATTTCCATAATCGAGTTGCGGGTTTTTTTCTTCTCATCCAAATCACCTCAAATGGCGTGTTTTACCAGACATTGGAACCAAGAATGGAAGTATCATTCAGTTCCTGCCAGGAAAGTATTTCATAAGCCGCCTGCCCATAAGGGATTACCCTGTTCACCGAGGACGCTCCGGGCATAGCGGGCATCACAAATTTTAAATGTTTATCGTAAACAATCTCAAGCCTGTGTCCAATGTGGTTGCAATCCCCCGACGCGCCGGTACAGGTGCTGTTGGCCCAACCAAAACCGGAAGAGTAGAAATCATATCCAACCCTGCCTGAATAGTTCTGTATAAGAGCTCCGATTATTCGCAGCGTCCCGGAGTCATTAGCCATATCAAACCATTCATAAGTACTGGTTTGGCTGTTGTAACAACATGGGATTGTTCCTGCGGAAAAGGTGGTTGACAAGCGATTATAGTTGAATAATCCAACCTGGAAATTCTGGATTTCAGCCGTTGTTGGAGGAGTCGCGCATGTTAAACCGGCTCCGGTTCCACTACACGGGCCGTAACCGAAACTGACCATGACCGCGTGAATATCCTCGGTTCCATCGTCGTCAATCAGAGGCAGGGCGTCATGATTTCCAGTGGGAACAAAAGCCTTCTGTCCATTTTCCGCGTCAGAGAAGTCGTCATTATAGATTCCTCTCCATGAGTGGGTATAGGATTTTGGCCTGGAGTTGGGAATTATTATATCCCCGGTAGCGAACAGTCCAAGCATATCCACCGCGTCAGGAGAGGAGAATGTGCAACTGCCCGGGCTTGTACACGATATATCCTGCCTGTAGTCCTCTTTCTCGATTTCATGATCAATAATAATATCACCGTTTACCACCAGGGTAACTTTTCCATCGATAATGCCCGAAACAAGAACAGGGCCTTCAATGTTAATAATACCTTTATAGTTGCCCGAACCGCCTCCAACACAAGTACTATTCAACGCTCTGTTTTGAGATGGCACATAGAAGAAGTCAAAAACCCCCTGGATGTCATTTTCATCGTAAGGTCCGTAAGTATGATCCGATGGACCAACATTTCTTCTTGTGTCATAACAACGGCTACCGTGGACTTTTGAGGAGAATGTGGCCGATGGACTCCATAATTCAGCGGCGCCAACACTGCCGTCACAGTAATTTCGCAATGAATTGGTCATCTCCTCGTGACGTCTTCTGATGGTATTGCCATATAAACCGCAAGTTCTGTCCGCGTTGGTACCCCAGGGTATTCTATATAAAAGGAAAGTGCCCTGATCGTCAAAAGTACAATCTATTACGCCATTGTTGGTTGCGTTGGTGATGGCCGATCCGACGCGCCCTTCCTCAATGCAAGTATCGCTGTTGGTGTCAATCTCGTTTCTAAAGATAATCTTCCATATATAACCCGAACCCGCGTCTTCAATCCTGATGTCCGCGTTTCTGCGATAATAGGCGGTGTCAAAGCTGGTAAGATGTTCCATGGGAAAGATATCCACTTCCCTGGCTTTGTTATTCAGACCGGTTGTGGTAAGAGGGTGATTGAGTATGCTCTGTCCGCCGGCGGTCTGGTTGGTGGACCCGGTGTAACGGGTTCCCCATGTACCCAGGTCGTAGGACGTGGAGTTGGGCCATCTGGCCTGCCCTTTAATAACCGGCGCGCCCCGGGCAAAAAACTTGGTGTCATCAGGAGAAGTGGTTGCGTTTCTCAAATAAACATCACCGATTATTGTATCTTCCTGGCGAGTGTAGTTTGAGCCTCCTTCAGTCATGGTTGTCTCGCCATGAAAAACCGTATGGCAGTTATACCATGTGCTCGAAGCGCCGGAACAACCTGAGACAACATTTCTTACAGCGGGGATGTGATTCAGGCTGTAATACGCGAAATCCCAGACGCTCTTGGGCATAATGGCAACCCTGAAAGCTTTCTGGTATTCGGTAGCCACGTTGGTTACTCGAACCAAAATGGCAAGGGGACGGCTCAGATTACGTTCCAACTCGTGCTCATAGTCTTCCGGGTCTATCCACGCGTCTATCCGGAATAGTTGATTCTCTCCCACAGTAGAGGTTCCCTGAAAATAGAGGGTCTGCTTGTCTTCCAGGACTTTCACAGGAGACAAAATATCCGTAGTGGAGTCCTGAAACTTATACCCCAAACCGTTGACTCTGGAAAAAATCCCCTGGTCCTTGTAATGCAAATGGGAAATTATTCTGTCAACCCCCTGCTCGGCAAAGAAGAACATCATCTGTTCTTCACTCATATTCCCGCTCAGTCTGGACTCGCTGGTGGAGGTCACCATAGCCCATATGCCAAGGAGAGTCATGAGAAACAGAATTAGAAAAGCCGCGACAAGGGCATATCCTTCCTGTTTCTTATACAAATTACATGGTCGGAAAAAATTGCTCATTATTAAGGCTCCCTAGAACCTGGAGATGAACATGTGGCGGGTCAACTTATGATAACCAAATACATCGTCCCAATCCACGGTAACTTTAATCAGTTTGAAATCTTCACCGCGATAACCTCCGCCACCGCAGGGGTTAACGTCTTCAGTATTCATTGTCATTCCCAAAGCGGCGCCGTTATTGAATGCCCCTTCATCCACAATGATAATTCCGCTCGATCCATCAAAACTGATTCCGTTACAATCAAGATCGCCATAACCATTATGTACAAGGGTTGTTGTGCGGCCAAAATAGACAAACCAGTTGTTTACCGTAATATTGGACTCGCTGGCGAACAGATCGGTGTTGTTTGATGTGATGCCCCAGGGTCCTGAAGCTCCATAGTCATCATATAGAGGCCATGATTTTACCGTTTCAAGTTTCTGGTGGGCAAGTAGGTTGGCGATACTGTAAGTTCTGGCGGCTACATTGGATTTCATGTTTAACGCCAACATAGGCAACAGGGCCAACAAGCCTATCACAATGACAGCCATGGCTACAACCACTTCAACCAGGGAGTAACCCGCGGAATTTCTCATTCTTTCCATCATCCATCTTGCTCCGAATGTGGTCATAATTTTCGCGCACATTTCAGTCAAAGGCCGCGGCAATATCAATTCTCCTTTTCAGTGGGTTACTGAAAAGGAGAGTTGCTTTTATCTCCACATATGTGTATCGGCTTTGTAATACCAGAGCCTAATTTTGCCTGTGGAGCCATTCCAGTCCACAGCCCGCATCCTGTCATCTCTGGCCCCGGTGCCGACCCTGTCCATTTGAGGTATGAGATAGGCAACGCCATCGGTATACGAACTACCGCCGGAATAAGATTCAACCACCGCGCCATCTCTGAAGAAATGAACGTATTCTCCGGAGGCTAGACATCTTTCACTGGCCGAAACCGTAGTGTATACAGAGCAGTCATCATTAGCCGGAGCGTTATGACCAGGGACCCATGCCGGGGTGCCAAGACCAGTAACAAATCCGTACACAACCCCTGAAGATAAATAAGTGGTCTTGCTCGATCCGTCAAAAGTCCCATCCATGTTCGAGTCACGACCATAAATAAATCCATTACTGGAGCCTTTGGAAGCTTTGTGGAACTTGAAAGTCCACGGAATGCCTTCTTTGATGGCGTTGGCTCTGGCAATACGAAGGTGGCCCGCCAAATCTCTCGCGGACGAATTGACCCTGATGGTCATTCGGTAGTGAAGTATGGAGAGGAAGGCGATGCTGGCCAGAATTCCGATAATGGCGATGACTACCATCAACTCAATCAGGGAAAAACCCTTGCCCTGCTCTTCCTGGCTTTCATCATCAAAGGATCGGATGATCTTTTCTCGGTCTTCTTTGCGCTTTTTGGGTTCCATGGTCATTCTCCTCTTTCAATACCTTGTTTATATGGGCAATTATCGTACCAGAGTACGTAATCTATACAAAATAGACGTCTTTATGGTAAGTTTCGTCTATTCACAACAATTTCGCCGGTTTCAACCCTTCCGTTTACTATGAATTCATTTCATAGATCGCGCAAATCTTTCAGATCGCCCGTAACTTTGATCATCATCAAATAACTTACGTTTCCAAGGTGCTTTCCTACACCTTTACAATTTTAGATTACATAGGAATTTCAATTAGGTCAAGTTAAAAATCGTCACTTTAAGCTCCCCTTCCATCCCTGGAAGAAGCATTGGAGGCAAGGGCGCTGAGAAAAAGATTAACGGATTCATGTTTTACACGAAATTCTCCTTCATTCAGTATGCTGGTTGTCTACTCCAAATATTAGAATTTGGCGAATATACACTCGATTATCTGATGTCGTCTAATTATTAAATATGCGGAATATTTCATTATCCGGATTTTTTTAAA
>CAYSHR010000223.1:0-6256 GCA_964430795.1 uncultured bacterium | reverse complement strand
CTTTGTGGACGTTAAAAGATCACCTTTGACCCAAAAGCGATTTTTTTGCTCGATACGATCTTCCAGCTTCCACTTTCTTTTGAAAAGTTGATTTGAGATCCTCTCTGCTCAAAAGATTCACGAAGAGGATTTTTCCCGGCGCCCATGGTGGAGACCCTGGTTGCCTCTCCCCAAATATTAAGAGTGACCAGAGCCCTTTTGCCGTCAATTTCGATTTTGACATTGGATAGATCAACATCAATATCCTCAAATGCTTTAAACGCTCTGTGGGTAAACTCCATTATAAGCATTTTGCTAAAGCCCATGTCATCCTGGTAAGTTTTTGCGAAAACCGAAAGAAATTCCAGAGGGTCCTTGTTTTCCACCCCATTTACCGCGGTTTTTAGAACTTTATTGATCTTTGACTTATCACCGATAAACATGCCCGCGCCATACCAGATCAGAACGACTAAACCCATGGCGCCGATAAATATTTTGAGATAATATTTTTGCGTTTTCAAATCAATGCCCCTGGCATGTGCAGGAAGAGCAATCCGAGGTTGTGCAGGAATCACAACTGCATCCCGCTCCTGTTCCGCAACCATCAACTCCGGCGCCTCTTATAGCAAAGCTGGAGGGAAGTTTTTTTACTTTTGAGCCACAAAAAGGGCATGGCACGGTCTGGTGCCGGTTAAAAAGTATCTCTTCAAATTCCCGTTGGCATTTAAGACATTTGAAATCAAAAATAGGCATGATAATTATTCTCTAATGAAGACTTGGTCGTTGTGCCCGAGTTGTAGAAGTGGCGCCATCGGTAAAATTATCAAGTTGATCGAGCAGCTTTTTTTTACAATTTCTGCAAAGGACCATCTCTATCTCGACATGAACATCCTCTTCCAATTTTTCCGTTGAAAAATGCTCCAGATTCTCCATGATTCCCCGGGCTGCGCCCAGATCGTCCTTTTCCCGGTAATCAGGTAGAAATCCATCAAAATCGGAAAGCACTTCAATTCGAACATTGTAACCGGTGCTGCCCACGTATAATTTTCTCCCACAGGCTTCACATTTTTTCCCAGGAATCATTTTATCCATCCTTTTTCAAAATTCCAGCAAGGGCATTCTGTATGATTTTACTTTCACCGTCAAGAAGGGTGCGCACATCCAAAAGATATTTGCCGTCCTCAATTCTCCCTATTACAGGGATTTTTTCCTTATGCAGAAGCCTGTCGAGCTTCTCCACTGAAATCTTCTCCGGTAATATAGACACCGCGGCCGATGGAAGGTTCATAACCGGCAAAGAGCCTCCTCCCATTCTAGCAACTGTTGTAATTACCGCGACTTTGGCTCTTGAGCCGGCATCTTTCCTGATCATTACGGCTAACCTTCTTGCTTTTTCACGAAGAACTTTTATGTCGCCGCCGGCCATTTTCAAGGTGGGAATTTTTTTAAGGGACTCTTTGGGGTCTCTGTATATCCGTAAAGTCGCCTCAAGAGCGGCCAAGGTCATTTTGTCCACCCTTACCGCCCGGGCAAGGGGATTATTGCCGATCTTCCTGATAAATTTTTCTTTTCCAAGAATAATGCCGGCCTGGGGCCCGCCCAATAATTTGTCTCCGGAAAATGTAATTACATCAAGACCGTTCTTCACAACCTCCATCACCGATGGCTCATCCGCTTTTACCATTATGGGAGGTCCGTAAAAGAAGCCGGACCCAAGATCCTCCATAACAGGAATGTCAAACTCCCGGCCAATTGCGGCAAGCTCTTTGCCGGTAACCGATGTGGAAAATCCCACAATCCGATAATTGCTTGTATGCACTTTTAAAAACAGGGCGGTATTGCCCGTTACCCCTCTCCTGTAATCCTCCAGGTGAGTTTTGTTTGTGGCGCCTACTTCAACAAGGGCGCATCCGCTTTTCTCCATAACATCAGGCACTCTGAATGAGCCACCGATTTCCACAAGCTCACCCCGGCTGACTATGACCTCTTTTTCCTGGGCCAGAGTGTTCAAGGCAATAAGCACGGCGGCGGCGTTATTGTTCACCACCATTGCCCCTTCGGCCCCGGTAATTTCACATAACAATCCAGAAACAAGAGAGTGCCTGCTGCCTCTTTTTCGTAACTGGGGATCATACTCCAATGTTGAATAGGAGGTCGCCACCCGACTTACCGCGCTGATAGCCTCTTTTGCCAAAACAGATCGCCCAAGATTTGTGTGAACAATGATGCCGGTAGCGTTCACAACCTTTTTCAATTTAGGACTGGAAATCTCTTCAAAACGGGCAAAAACTAAATCAATAAAGCTCTCTTTTGAAAAATCTATTTCTTTACCCTCTTTGATCCTCCGACGCATCTGATCAGCCGACTCTGTAATCGCGCTGACAACAACAGGCCTGGGGGCGTCTTCAAAAAGAGAAGCAAGCTCTACCCAATTTACGGCGTCCCCTACAGCCGGTATTCTTTTTAAATCATCATTCACGCAAGAAATTCCCAGGAATTTATGAAATTGGATTTTATCAGGACCCTTGCCGGTTATCAATATTTTAATGCCCATTTTCGTAATCGTTCAGTTAAAGGGGTCTTTTGGGAAAAAGGGTGAGATCGGGGGATGCCCATTTCCATGATATCATTGACAATAGCGGCCATTGTAAAGAAATGGATGTCCCCAATGGCACTAAGATAAGAGTAAGCGGTTTTGCAATCTCCGGGCAATTCCGGAATTCACCTGATCCTTCAATCCACCTTTTTTCTCCTTGTATCACAAAGGCGCCATAGGGTACCGTATCGCCATGACGAAAAATCAGGAAAATGCCGGTGACAATTCATATGACCATGCCCGCCCACCCCTTGGTCCCAGAACCGCGCTGGCCCTTTATTGGAACTTTATCGGTCGCGTGGGAATGATGGGAGGGCGGTTTTTCGAGTCCATTGTAATGGTGTGGCTTCTGGGAACCTCGGGTTTTGGTCAATATAAATCGGCCTATAATCTTATGGCAATAATCCTTCCCTTTACGGTTCTTGGACTGGAAGCCGGCGTCTCAAGGTTTTTGCCTGAAATTGAAAGCAAGGGGAGGGATTCGGCAAGACTTATAAGAAAACTTTTTCTTTTCAGATTTGCCATCTCTCTTTTTGTGGCGGTGGGCATCTCTATCTTCGCCAAATCCCTGGCAATCAGCCAATTGCACGACGCGAAGCTTTGGCCCATGATAATTATCGCGGCGGCTATTGTTGTAATTTACGGAATCCGAAACATGGCGTTTCGCGTTCTTGTGGCCCGATTCAGGCAGAAGTTTTTAAACGGCCTTCAAGTGGGAGAGATATTCCTTACCCTGGGATTAGCCGCTATTCTGGTTGGAGTATTTGATTTTGGTGGAGCCGGAGCTTTGTGGGCTATTGTTATCACCGGGCTGTTGACTGTGGTGATTTCGGGAAGAAAAATCAGCTCCACTCAGCCAAAGATTCTCTCCCAAAAAGGGAATAAAACCGTAACCATCCCTCGAATGATAGCCTTTTCCGCCACTTTTTATACCTACAATCTCATTGCCACAATCATGTCAAAACAGCTTGGCGTCTTTCTGTTGCCCAGATTTCATCCCGACATAAGAGAAGTCTCATATTATGATATTTCATGGGTAATCGCCTTTTTTGTTGTCTCAATTTCCGGAAAGGCATTGGCCGAGGGCATTACCCTGACCATCGTATCCGAGGCAAAAGAGACCGGCGACATTAACCGGCTCCAAAAAATATACCTTCTTTTGACAGAGTATATGTATATCCTGACTTTCCCGGCCATCGCGGGGGTTTACGCTCTTGGCGGCGACATGATCGAAATCTTTTATGGTGGGAAAATGGAAGGCGCGTTAACGCCTTTATTAGTGGCAATGCCCTTTATGGCTTTTCATAAGATGGGTGGTCTTACAGCCAATTTTCTCGCGGCTCTGGACAAGGAGCGATTATTAGTCGCGGGGCGGGTTGTAACCGGAATCATGATAATCGTTCTTGATATTCTGCTGATTCCCGCTCATGGCGCTCTTGGCGCGGTATACGCCACAAGCTTTGCCATCTCCCTGGCGGTTATCTACGAGCTTGTTTTAATCCACATCTTTTTGCGCCCTAAATATCCCTGGCTCTATTTTATAAAGATGGCAATTATCGGTGGCGCGGTCTGGGCCGGGGCATATGGCGCGAATCTAATGCTGCCTTTCGAGTCAAGTCTTATAAGGGCACCCATAGCCACCGGAGTGGGAGTCGCGGTTTTTGTCATAACTCTCTGGATTTTAAAGCCTATCAGCAAACAGAACCTTGACCTGGCGGCCACATTAAAACTCCCGGCGGGAAAATGGCTTATCAGATTGCTCAGTCCAAAAAGCTGACAGGATCTACTTAAATGCCTTCTTGGCAATTTCAAGAGCGTCCTTAAGGTCAATTTCCTCGGGGTTATATGTGCCGGCGCCGTCGTTAATAGCGTGGTTGGCAATGGCCTCAAGCTGGTCCTCGGTTACCCCTGCCTGGGAAAGAGTTAAAGGAAGCCCCGTAAGATCATGGAGATTTTTATTCAAATCCCTTACCCCTTTTATGGCGGCTTTGGCCTTTCCCATGTCATCATCGGGCAGATGTTTTAAGCCCATTATCCCGGCCAGTTCACCAATGGTTTTCGCGACTTTTTTAAGGTTGTTCTCCATTCCAAAGGGAAGAAATATGGCGTTGGCTATGCCGTGAGGAACATTCGCGACGCCACCTGAAGCGTGGGCCATGGCGTGGACTATGCCCACCATGGAATTGGAAAAGGCGATTCCGGCAAGGGTGGCGCCGTTTAACATGTTGAGCCTGGCTTTCTTGTCCTTGGGTTTTTCAACGCACTTGACCAGATTTTCGAAAATCAGTTTTATCGCCGCCGCGGCAAATGCGTCTGAGACAGGGTTTTTCTGGAGGCAGTAATAGGCTTCGCAGGCGTGAGTTAACGCGTCCATTCCCGTAGCCGCTGTAATTTTCGGCGGCATGGTCATGGTCATGGCCGGGTCGTTAATCGCCAGGTTCGGGAAAAGTTTGTCGGACACAAAAGGCATCTTTACATCTTTGTCCACGTCCTTAATAACCGCCGCGGCCGTTACCTCGGAGCCTGTTCCGGCAGTTGTTGGAATTACAATAAAGGGCATAAGGGTTTTAGTAAGCCTGTCACTGCCCTGGAATTGCATAAGATCCTCGGTGTTTTCCCTTACAACGATATTGACGCCCTTTGCCGTGTCAATGCAGCTTCCACCGCCAAGGGCAATGATACTGTCGCACTTATTGCTCTTGAAAATCCTGGCGACATCGTTAACCACCTTGTTGCTGGAATCAACAGGGGTCGCGTCAAATACGGAAGCGATTTTAACTTTCGCTCCTTCAACAGCGTCCTCGACTATTTTAAGAAGCCCGGCGCCGACAACTCCATTATCAGTGATTATCATCGCCCTTTTTGCCCCCAAAAGGTCCATTTCAAAAGGAAGGTGTGTAATGGCTTTATAGCCGCTTACTATCTTGACAGGGCAATTAAACTCGAATAAATCAGCCATGGTATTATCTCCGGATTTCAACGTTTTTAACTTATTCAACCTTTTTTAAAGCGTTTTTCGCCAATATGGGAACAAGAGCGGCCATTACTCCAGCCTTTACCGCTGTCTGTCTGATGCTGAACTTTGGAGGGCGTTTATAGGTTTTATCCAAAATTATCTTGGGAAAAAGAAAGGCCTGAACCATACTCAAAGCCCTGTTCAATTTCATAGCCTTTTCAACATTTCCATGAAGAAAAAAGCGTTTCTCGGCGCCGGCGATATGGGTTCCAATCCGCCCTGTAAATACAAGAAGAGCCGAATCGAGGCTTTTAAAAAGAATGGCTACATCGGGATCAACTTTTTCAAGTCCCAAAAATGTAATGTTTTTACCTTCCTTTTTCGCGGTCATGTAAGGGCCCTTTGGATATACGCCAAGGCAGAAGGAGAAGCCTTCTTCCCACTGGTCGATCTCCTTACCGACTTCACTGCTCAGTATCGCGGCGATTTCAAAGGCGGCGCCTAAGGCCATAAGAGAAATTTTAACCACTCCCTCCTTGGCAAGATATGAGGCGGTCCTCTTTCCCCTTTCCCTTTTTTCCATCATCTGAATATCCCTTAATAGAGTGCTTTTTGTTTTGGACAGTCTATTATAAACAGGGTACCAAGGCAAGGTTTGGGTTTTTTTGGCTGTAATCGTTCAGTGACAAGGGAGCAAGGTGGCAGGGTTTGAGATCGGGGGACAT
>CAYSHR010000222.1:0-6267 GCA_964430795.1 uncultured bacterium | reverse complement strand
ATATCTGTTTATGGCCTTGGCCAGTTTCTCATCAGTCTCAATATAATCCACCCTTCTGATTCCGTTTTTCAAAAGTGGAGATACCAGAGTTTCAGCCCCGGCGCCTAAGATCAGGGCGGAATCAGGATCGGGATGCTGACAGGCAATGAGATTCGCCTCTATCTTAGAACTGATTGTATCGGGAAAGCTGACAAGGACTTCGCCGTTGGAATAAACGGAATATTGATCCGATATCCGCCCTATTGATATATTCTGGTATCGGGTCTCAAAGTCCTCCAGCAGAGTAATGCCTGGAGCAAAGGCGCCCCATCTAGTTTCAATGGTACGGCGGTTTATTTCAGATGGACCTCCCGATAGAATGAACAATATTAAGAAAAGAGATAACCCAACTATGAGAATCGAGCTTTTTCTTTTTGCCAATATCAGAAGAAAAAGAGCGACTAAAATAAAAGAGATTAATATTGTAATGCTCAGTATATGAAAGGAGCTGAGCTTTCCCACTAAAAGGAAAGTAAAAAAGAGACCTCCAAAAGTCGCGCCCGCGGCCTCAAAGGAATATATGGCGCCAATTGATTTATTACCAAATCCAAGATTTTTGGCAAAAACACCCGCAATTGGAAATAATAATCCCACAGGAAAAGCAGCCGGGGTGGCTGCTAAAAAAGCCCCTTTTATTATAATCAACAACGATGGCAACTGAGCAGGGGGAATTTGAATAATATTTCGCATATCCCTGATCAGATATATATAGGCCGGAGAGATGGAAACGGCAACAATGAATAAAAGGAAGAAGGCTGTCCGGCCATTTGCCAATCGGGCTGACAGCTTTCCGCCGATAATGGCGCCAAGGGCCACGCCCAGCAACCAGAAGGAGAACACCAGGCCGACGACCATTTCATTTCCGGAAAATATCACCAGGTATTCCCTGAATATTATGGTTTGGAGAATTAAGGTAAAGGCGCCCAGGGATGTGAATATTGCGAGAAGGAGAGTTCTTTGGCTGTTTATTTTCTCTTTTGCCATAGATTTCATCTTACAACTCAAATCAGGTAGGCAAAAGAAAAAAAGGCCGGGTAAACACCCGGCCCTTTAGATTTTTATTTATACCACTTTACAATTCATCCGCGTTCGGATCAAGATTATCGTCGTCCAGAGCTCTTAAGTCACCAAAGTTAAGTTCGATAATAGGCTCAAAGATATTGACGAAACCTGTTATGGAATTGTCGGACACAGTGCTAAGGCTCCAACCCTGCATGCTTGGACCTGACCAGTTGTAAGCATAGATCATCAGCCATGCCCAACCGGCGTCATTGTTTTCATCAGGAGCATAGAAACCACTTCCCCAGAGTTGATTCTCGGTAAAAGCGGTGATATAGAACTGACCCTGAATCATGCCGTCGGCCTGCCCGCTGCTTAAGAAAGACATGGGGATTTTGGGACCGAAGGGCAGGTTAATAGTATAATCCTGCTGTGGCCATTTCAACTCAACATAAGCCCCTGGCAATCCATCGTTAAACCAGACGCCAAGCTTAATGGGTTCCCATAAATCAATCTCATCCTGGGTCCATTCACAGTGAGCGGCATCTTGGTGCTCAGGGCCGTAAATTGCTTTGAGGTAGAGACAGTTTTTAAGAAATCCGGGGTCGATGTTCATTCTGAGATGGAGAGGAATCTCCTTGGCGCCATCACACCAACTCTCCTCTTTTTGAGTAGGCGCGTCCGGGCATTTGTCCATGCAATCCTCAACGGAAATACATCCATTCATTCTTGTGTCGGCAAGATTCAGACAATCAACCCGGCATGACCAGTAGTCATCTCTAAAGTCATTCCTGCAATCGGCCAGGGCCTTATCATAATCATTGCCGTAATAGGCCAGATCCATATGAAGGAAATCATAGAGGAATTCAAGATAGTAATCACAGCTTTCGCCACAGCCGGTATAATCGAGTTCCACGCCATAATATGGAGTCATGGGCAGATAAATCTCGGTTGTGGCAAAATCGCCTCTGATGAAAGGCTGATCGTCGTTGGCGCCGTATGGAGCTTTGGGATAAAGGTTCCACCCAGCATCGCCATAGAAGGTAAACAAACCTGAGGTCATGGGCTGATCAATATAGAAAGCGTAAGCAGTAAGGTCATCAGCGTCATTATATTTGGTGTTGCGATCATCTTGCGGTGTGGTGAAAATCAGGTTGTTCAAATCACTGATATTGAAATCACGCATGTCGTGAACTCCGAGAAACGACCAGATATAACCTTGTACAATGGCCACGTCAAATTCCATTAGCTCAACAAAGTAACTGCGATCCAGGGAGGAGATATCCACAAATCCCTTGCCGATATTGTATTTATTGATCTGGGAGGAGAAAATCTCAAAAAACTGAAATACGCGTTTTACGCCATCAATCTGGGAATCATCCGAGTCGGATGAAGGGTTATTTACCATGAAGTAGCCGTCATAGGTGTCGTCGCCTTCCTTGTAGCAATATTTTCCATTTAGCTTGCCGTCATAAAGGGCAATGGAAAAATCGACCCGTCCTTCCGGTAAGGGGTTTTCAAAAGTAAAGCCGATGAACCGCCCTTCTTTTAAACTGCTTTTGTTGACGCCGCTTGGAAATGGAAATTCGAATTCTTCGTCATTAACAGTGACCACCATCTTTCCACCGGCCATGTTTCCCTCGGCATCGGCGTACTCAACAAAAACCGCCAGCCTATCGTCCCCGGTTAAATTGACGCCTTCGTCTACAGAACTATTTTCGCCGTCTCTTTGGCGATAGTAGAATACATCAAGTACGTCAGGACCATAGCTTCCGCCGCATCCGTTTTCATCCAAAAGTTCCACATCCTGGCAATCTGCCTGGCAGGATTTATAATTGGATTTTGTGCATTTTTTCAAGCAGTTGATATATGTTGAGCCAACCCGGCCGTTATGTTTGAAGTAGCTGAAAAGTCTCTGCTTGCAATCGGTTTTGGACCAACCGCCTTCAAAGTAGCCTTGGGCGTCATTACAAATACTGTTGTACCCTGAACATTTATCATCAACGTCGCCGGCTCTAAACGGGGTATAGTCACCCTGATCTTCTTCCGAAAAAGAATAATCGGGATTGGAATTGCCAGGAGACTTGTTGCCGCCTCCTACGGAGACTTTCACAGTTCCAAGACTCACAAAATTGAAGCCGGCTTCGTCGGTTTTGCCGGTTAACGCGGCTTCAAATTCCTCACCTGTAACCCTGTTGAAGTAGACCAGTTTGTTGGCGTCATCCTTATACTGACCTGGAATATAACCAATGGCGTTGTCCTCTTTTACCCATTCACGAAGGCTCTCCAGTGGAACTTCATAATGCTCCTGTCCAGCCACAATTTTTGCCATGGCAATTGGTCTGGCGCCTTCGGCATATCCGTCATCGCCAAACTTTAGAGCAATGATGCCGGCTGTAGGGCGTGAAAGCTGATAAAAAGCGTCCTTTATCAGATCTTCATTGTCGGCCCCAGGATACCAGTTATGATCCTGATCAAAGTAAAAACCTTTGCGACCGGTCTTTCTCCCAGTCTCATCAATTTCATTGAAAGGTCCGATATCGTCAACAAAAAGTTTGAAGGTGTCACCTACATTGCGAGTTGGAAGCAGGTCGCTTTCCTTGTCGGCTTCCAGAAAATTGCATCCTGACATCAACAGACCCGCAGCCAATATAACCATGGCGCCAATCAGTAACTTACGGCTCATTCTATCCTCCAGGCAAATATTTTCATGCCATTTTATCAAAACATTGACCTTTGCGAAATCCTAATCATCAAATCCCGTACCGATTCCTACGTAGAATCTCAACGGAACTCCAAGAGGAGGATCGTCATTCTCATGATCCCTGAATCCATGAGCAACCTTAATAAAGCTGTCCCAACCTGAGCCAAAGAGGAAGGCTGTCAGTCTGAATTCTACACCCGCGTCTGTTAACAGGTCGTCCATGGGATCGAATTTTCCATCATAATTCTTATCAAGTACGTAGTTCAGGTTAAAAAGATGTTCCTTTTGAGTTACGTGAGCCCAGAAATTTCCCACATTTCCAAAGAAGGACATATAGAAATTATCAAAATAGAAAGCCCAGAATCCGGCATCAATGTCTCTTACCAGGGGGAAGCGATAATCAGCTCCCAATATAGCCATTGTTTCACCTTCCAGACTATAGTTTTCATAGCCAAGGAAAGCGCCGTTATCCGAATATGCTCCAAGCCCTGAAACCCAAAGACCACCGCCATGGAAACGATCATAGAAGTTTGTCCGGCCATAACTGTTGCCCCAACCATACCCCTCAGGTACCGTGGAATGAGTGAAGCCGGTCATAAACTTGAGAGTGAGTGTGTGTCTTTGACGTCTCCACCTCTCGAAGTTCATGTCCTGCCAATCGAATTTTGAACTGGAAAGCCAGTCAACGTCATTCAAGGGCGCAAGATCCCAGAAGGGCATGGGAATATATTTCTTGTAATTGAGCATCAACTGCCAGTAACCATAATCGGGCAGAAGATAATTCTCATCAGGATAGTGCATGGCCTCACCCTGTTCAATAACTCCCGGATCGCTAAAGAAATCAGCGAGGTCCGTTCCCATCTTCGCGCCGGTGAAAGGCTCGGATATTTTCGGGCTGGAGTATTTGAATCTGAAATCAAGGCTGCTGCCGCCCCTTGGGTTGATGCTGGCGTCCACAGGCCATCTAGCGACATTATTGAGACTAATTTCAAAATTGATCGCCCTGTTTGTACTCTGCCTTGTTCTCATGGAGGGCTGCTCAACCCTGATGTCCTCATAGTTGTAATAGAGGGAGCAATTATATTTACCAAAGAGCAGGTATCTCAATCCAATGAAGTAGAAAGAGGCGTCAAATGAAGCCTTGATGTCGAAGTTGAAGAATTCAAAATCGGTGCCGATTGAGGGGAATATCCTGTGCAGGGAGAGGAATGTCGTAAATGGCAGCATGTAATTTTCATAAAATACACTGTAACGAGAATCCTCGCCAAGGGTAACATAAGTGAAAATCAGGTTTCGCTCCACAGCATCCACCATAATGGTCTGGGTGCCGATTTCGAAACGTTGATCGTCATAAAGTATGATGGGAATCCATACCCAGACGCCGGCGTGGTTCTTAAGAACCGGGAACATTCCCCATATTCCATCAAAAACACTGTAATCCCTGTAAGAGATTTCAGGCAAAGGGTCAATGGAGGCGATGTTTTTCCGTATCTCGTCATCAGTAACGTTGAATTCAAAATCCTCAACGTCCTTGTTCATCCACATTTGCTGGGGTATCTCGTATAGGCGATAACCCCATGAAGTGAAGTATGAATAGGTGACCGAACTTCCATCTGGCTTGACGTTGGGATAAAAAGCGCCACCCAATACGTTTGATATCTGCTTTACCTTGTGGGTCCCTATATTGATGGTATAGAGGTTGAATATCCCCGTTCTATCTGAAGAGAAGATAATATTATTATTATCATGCCACACAGGATCCCTATTGTCATAATTGTCATAAGTTACAGGGCGCAGATCTGATCCATCAGAGTTGCACATCCATATGTCCTGCCGTTTATGGCGATACATAAGGAAAGCCAGCTTTGAACCGTCCGGCGACCATTTCGGGTGACCCATTTGAGTAGCGTCATCAAAATCAACAAGATAGAAATGGCCGTTAATCCTGGGATACCGCATAACGGCCAGTTTGTGCTGGCCGTCTCTATTGATGATAAAGGCGATCCTTGAGTCATCCTCATTTGGAGACCAGGAAGGCTGATGAGCCCGCAGACTATGGGTTATCTGGGTGTGAGATTTACCGTCAACATCATAAATCCAGAGGTCGGAGTAGTAATACCCCAGGTCCTGAGTGCCGTTTTTAGCATAGACAATGGATTTGCTGTCAGGTCCCCAGGTAAAGAAATTTATTCTGCCGACCTTGACGACTTTAGATTCATTTATCTTTTCAGGATCAGGATTGACTTTCTTAAGATAAAGGGAGGTTCCCCGACGCTCAGTTCCATGAGAACTCATAAAGGCGATCCATTCACCATCAGGAGAATACTGGGTGTGATAATTGGCAATACCTTCGAGCCATTTATCTCTGTCGCTCATTTGATCGTCAGGGGGGTCCACCTCGGTAAACATCTTGAGTTTGAAACCTTTAGTCTCGCTTCCACGAATCCCCTCGGTCTGCTTGTTGTATTTATCAACCAGGTATGCCCTGAACTGATTGTAGAGTTGTTCACGATCAAGACCCAGTT
>CAYSHR010000221.1:0-6291 GCA_964430795.1 uncultured bacterium | reverse complement strand
CCCAGAAATGAACAAGGGAGAACCACGGCTCTTTAAATCCCTTGTTTTTGAATCGGGTTATCAGGTCCTGACCCCATTTGGAAAAATAATACTGCTCCTGGCTTCTGAAATTGTATTCATCAAAACCCTGGTCAAGGCCGAGAATAGGCAGCAAAGGGCCTGTAACCTCGGCGTAAGTGTTGTAATCGTTTGCCATGAGAATGTCGGCCAGGGTGGTCATCTCGGGGTTTATTTTACATCCAAGCAAGGAAGTCACGCCATGAGCCAGGCTGTAGCAGCCTGTAAAAATGGAAGCGAAAGAGGGCGCGGTTACCGAATTTTCCACATACATGTTGGGAATTGATATTCCCTTTTGGGCAAGCTTGTCTATGTTTGGAGTCTTACAACCTCTTTTGTCGCCAAAAATCCTGTCGGACCTTAAGCAATCCACAACTATCATCAAAATATTCGGACGATCCATAATTTCAGTTTCCTTTTTCGTGCTTTACAAGTCGCGCATTATATTCCATCAGGCTTATATTTTTCAACCATAGATAGTTTATCAAGAATAAAAGCATACTCAAAAGCGACCTCTTTCAGGTAATCGAATCGTCCCGAGGCACCGAAATGCCCTGAACCCATTTTGGTTTTAAGGATCAGCGTATTTTTGTCGATTTTGTTGGCCCGAAGCTTTGCCGCCCATTTTGCCGGTTCCCAATAAAAAACCCTGGTGTCGTTCAGTCCCGCGGTAATAAGCATGTTGGGATAATCCATGGCTTTCACATTGTCATATGGAGAGTAGGAGATCATGTAATCATAATCTTCTTTGACGTTTGGATTGCCCCATTCTTCCCACTCGATGACAGTAAGGGGTATCGTTTCATCCAGCATTGTGTTTATAAGATCAACAAAGGGCACATCAGCCACAGCTACTTCAAAAAGGTCCGGTCTCATATTCAGGACCGAACCGATCAAAAGGCCGCCGGCGCTGGCGCCGGAAATAACCAGTTTTTCAGGGTTTGTATATTTCTCGTTTATCAGGTGATTGGCGCAGGCGATAAAATCCGTAAAGGTGTTCTTCTTATGTTTCAATTTACCCTCTTCATACCAGTAACGCCCCAGAGCGCCACCGCCCCTGACATGGGCGATAACGAAGATGAAGCCCCGGTCCAAAAGAGAAAGCCTTCGAGATTTGAACCTGGGGTCAATAGGGTAGCCATAGGCGCCGTAACCATAAAGATAGCAGGGGTTCATTCCGGTTTTTTTCAAGCCTTTCTTGTAGACAACGGACATTGGGATTTTTACGCCGTCTTTTGCTGTGGCGTAAAGTCTTTCCTGGGCGTACTGGCCTGGATCATATCCGCCCAGCACCTCAACTCTTTTAAGGAGCCTCAGTTCCTTTTTGCTCATATTGTAGTCGTAGATGGTTTTCGGCGTCAGAAAAGAACTGTAGCCAAAACGAAGCACATCGGTTTTGTACTCGGGGTTTTCACTAAACCGGATGGAATATATGGGTTCATCAAAAGAGACATAATGGGATTTGCCGGTTTTGGAATCAATGATCCGGACCTGCCTTATGGCCTCTCTTCTTTCATAAACAACAAGGAAGTTGTAAAAGGCGTCTACATGTTCCAAAAGAACCTGTTTGTCGTGGGGGATAATCACTTCCCAGTGATTTTTCTCTATTTGGTCTACAGGAGTTCGGACAAGTTTAAAATTCTTTTCGTGGTCATTATTGATGAGAATAAAAAAGTAATCGCCCTGGTGATGGATCGAATATTCCACGTCCTGTTTTCTTGGCAAAAAAACTTTAAAATCACTATCCGGTTTCTCCGCTTCAATAAACCGGGTCTCAGAAGTAACCGCGCTGGAGGCATGGATATATAGATATTTATTCGATTTGGTTTTTCCCAGGTTGAGATAGAAAGCCTCATCCTTCTCATGATAAACAAGAGTGTCCGCGGCGCCGTCATTTCCCAATTTGTGTTTGAAGATTTTAAAGGGTCTGCGTGTGCCGATTTTTCTTTTTATGTAGAAAAGGGTTTTATTGTCCTTTGCCCATTCCATGCTTGTGGTTGCTTTTTCAATTTTATCTTCGGTGAGCTTGTTTGTTTCGAGATTCTTAAAAAAGATATCATAATCCTCAGCCCCGTTTACATCAACGCCATAGGCCAGCAGGTTATGGTCCGGGCTTACTTTGACTACGCCGACATAATAATATTTATGCCCTTTGGATAATTTGTTAACGTCCAGGATGATCTGTTCAGGAGAGGATAAGGAATCCATTTTTCGGCAATAGACTTTATATTGTTTCCCTTCTTCGGTTCTGGAATAGTAATAGTAGTCGTCGATTTTTACCGGCACAGCCATATCAGTCTCTTTTATCCGTCCTCTCATTTCATCATAGAGGGTTTTCTGAAGATCGGCGGTGTGGGCTGTGATTTTTTCAGCGTAATTATTCTCCGCCTTCAGATATTCGATGACTTCAGGTTTTTCCTTACCCCTTAACCAGAAATAATTGTCTATTCTTTCCTGCTGGTGATTGACAAATGACACAGGTGATATCTCTGCCGCGGGAGGTAAAATTACCTGGGCCGCGTAAACGGAAAGGCAGAAAAACAAGGTCAGGAGGGTAATCGTAAATATCCTTGCCGCCCTTTTTCTATCCATGAAGCACTCCTTTGAATTGGCGCGAATATTTTTATAGGAAATAAAAAAGAGAGCTATTGATTTTCATCAGGCTCTAAATGTCGGCCATCCAGCCATCCTTGGTTTTCGAGAAACCGTCCAGCATTCTCTGAATGAATTTTGACTTGATCTGTTGGCTGGCCAAAAGCCGTTTCGCTGGAGAAAGACTCAGTATGGAACGCAAAAATGAACTCATGACCCGATGGGAAACTTTATCCGGATTATCAAAAAGGATTTCCTGAAGCTTTCCTCTTTCAAGAGCTTGAACCATAGTCTTTTCCATCAGGGATTGGGGAGTGTAAACTCTTGCTTCCAGAGGCACGATTTTCAAAGCGTCAAACTTGCACTGGGCAAAACAGACACCGCAGCCAAGACACTTATCCATGTCCAGCCTGGCTACCTTCTTTCTTTTCGGAGCTTTTTCCGATGGTTTTGATGGGTAAAGACCAATTACCTCAATAGGGCAGACCTTCGAGCATTTTCCACATCCATTGCAGGCGTCCCCATCAATCTGAGCTACGTAATTTGACGAAATAAGGTGAGTCTGGTCAATAATAGTCCTGAAGCCGTGGAGCATTTCACAGCAGCAGCTACAGCAGTTGCAGATAAACAGGGGCTTATTTTTGACATTATCCCCCATCTGAACAAGACCCAACTCTCTTGACTCGATAAGGATGTCCATTGCTCTTTCTTTACTGATCTCCTTGGCCAGTTTATTGCGGATAAGATATTCAGCGCCTTGGGAAAAAGCCAGGCAGAAATGCTCCGGATATTCGCATCTTTGGTCAACATGAGATTTGACGTGCCTGCAATGGCACAGACCTTCGGAATAGACCTTGCCATTCTCCACAATCTCCGAAGCCTTTTCCCAATCAAGAATCTCGGAATAGAGATCAGGTTGCAAAGCCGTTTCGTGCACTAAAGGGCGCGCCAGAAAAGTATCCCCTGAGGAAACCATCTTTACAAAGGTTTTCTCGGGATCAGTATGAAAGTAATCCCATAGAAGTTTAGCTATTTTGGCCTGGTCAATATTTTTCCTGACCCTCATCATGGTGAATTCGAAAAAACCCACAACTGTTGGATTCAAGTAATAATATATCTTGCCGCTGGGATGGGGAATATCCACTACAAGCCCCTTTTTCAATAGTGTATCCAGAATCTCCTGAACCCTACCGGGATCTTTGCCGGACCTGTGGGCAATGGTTTTGGCGGAAGAGAGCTTGAGGGGGATTGACGCGGCTATGGCGCACTCCTCCTGGGTAAACAACTCCTCCAGAATTCCAAAAAGGTATTTGTTGCCCGGCGCGCCTATGGGGTTTTTTTCAAGGCGCTTCTGCAATGCGAGATATTCGGATTTGATATTAGCAATGTGTCCCATTTTTTCCTCGTGAGTAAAAAAATATTTTCCTTTTTACAGCCGCCAAGTTTACCCCAATATTTTTCGAATTGGTATGAAATTTAGTTAAAGCCGCAAAAAAAAGGTTTTGGATAAAGATGGTCGGATCGGGATCCACGATCCCCATTTCCTTGATATCATTGACAATGCCGGCCATTATTGAGAAATGAGGTCATCTCCCCCGATCTCTTGCTTTACCGCCGATAACTGAACGATTACCGAGTGTTTGCGAATCTTCTTGACAAGTCAGGGCGCCAGGATGTAATACAGCGTGTTCATTAAATGGATTTTTAAGAAAAAACCAGGGAATGAGCATTGAAAATAAAAGTTTCCGATGTTTCAGCAACTGAGAGGGTGATAACCTTTGGAATCAGCGGCGGCGAGATTGAAAAAGCTTTTTCGTACCGGGAGGATATTGCTTGCGTTGATGCCGGTAAATCAACTATCGGAATGTGCAGGATCGAGAGTACCTGTAATCTGAGAGGCGCGATCTCGGCTCCCACAAGGTTTATATGCGCACGATGCGGTGAGAGCTTTGAGTCTCAGTTAAATATTCGATTCAAGTTGGTTTTAACGAAATCGGATGACCGCGACCCTGAGGATGAAGATGAGGGTTACGGCACCTATGAAAAAGATGAGATCGATCTGCTTCAGATAAGTCTGGAACAGATTATTGAAAAACTGCCAACTACCCTTACATGTTCGGACAAATGCAAGGGTTTGTGTTATATTTGCGGAGCAAATTTGAACGAAACCGAGTGTGAATGTCAAAGATGACCGTTTGCCTTGGGAAAAGGTTTTTTAAAAACGATCATCTGTTTGGAAATATGGAGGAGTCATGGCGCTACCAAAAAGAAGAACAAGCAAAGCCAGGCAGGGCAACAGGGAAGCCGGCAAAGGCTTAAAACCCGTAAATCTCGCCACTTGTCCCAATTGTCAGGAATTGATCAAGCCTCATCATGTCTGCCCTGAATGTGGATATTATTCCGGGCGCGAAGTAATTGAAACCGACGAAGAATAGGTAATTGTCCATGAGGGACAAGGATATTTGCCTACTGTTTCCCGGACAAGCCTCCCAGTATATCGGCATGGGCAAGGCTTTATCCCGGAAGTTCCCCAAAGCCGCGGAATATTTTCACAGAGCCGACTCGGCTTTACCTTTTAAGATAAGCTCCATCTGCTTTTATGGCCCTGAAGATACCCTTGCCGACACCAGATTCCAGCAACCCGCCATCCTGACTGTCTCCATTGCCGCCTTCTCCGTTTTAAAAGAAATTCTTGATTTGGATATCGTTCTGGCCGCGGGTCATTCCTTGGGGGAGTATTCGGCTCTTGTTGCCGCTAAAAGCCTGGAGTTTGAAGAGGCTCTTCTGCTGGTGGCAAAAAGAGGGGAGCTTATGCAAAAAGCCTCCCAAAATAGTGCCGGCGGTATGGCGGCTCTTCTTGGCAAGACTACTCTTGACGCCAAAGGTCTTTGTGAAAAGGCGTCAATAGGGCAAGATGCCTGTTATCCGGCAAATTATAACTGCCCTGGTCAGGTTGTAATATCCGGGACAAAATCTGCTCTGCAAAGAGCAAAAAAATCGGCAAAGGAGTTTGGTGTAAGAAGAGTAATCATTCTTCCCGTGTCCGCTCCTTTTCACAGCCCATTTATGAATAACGCGGCTTATGAATTCGCCAGGGAGATAATTAGAGTCGATATCAAGGAACCAAAATTTGATGTTTACTCGAATGTTACGGGTTTACCCCATAAGAAAAATCCCGATGATATAAGGAAAGGGTTGATCAGGCAGATAAATTCCCCTGTGCTTTTCGAGGATATCATTCGTCATATTCACCGTAGCCATTCTAAAGGGTTGACCATAGAGTGTGGACCCGGTAAGGTTTTGACTGGCTTTATTCAAAGAACAGCGCCGAAATTTCAAAATGGTCACTTCGGTGAACCGGATGACCTTGAATTAATAAGGCGGAAGATCGGTTGATGGAAAACCTGAAAGGAAAAATAGCCATAGTCACAGGCGCCTCCGGAGGAATTGGCAGGGCGATCGCCCTTCGCTTGGCTTCTCAGGGCGCCCATGTGGTTTCTACATATAGAAAGGATCTGGAAAACGGAAAAAAAACTCTTGCCCTTGTTTTGGACAATGGCGGCTCCGGTGAATTGATATCCCTGGATGTAACTATATTGGTGATGTAAAAAGCGCTATCAGGAACATCCTGAAACAATACGG